>JALQXX010000057.1 GCA_023262965.1 Candidatus Marinamargulisbacteria bacterium | reverse complement strand
GTGGAATATACGATAAAGGTGGTTTAGAGGGGGGGCAACTATCAAAAATGGCAGTCGCTAATGATGAGTTTGAATCGTATACATCAACAAACGGGGACTATTCGCATACGGTGTTGGCCGTGTCGGGTGACACCACGTACTTGGCCGAAATATATATGATGTCGTATGCGATTGATTCAACAGGGGTACGTGAAACACCTTTTAAAAACGACTGCCAAAATGTGCATAAAACCTTCCCCAAAAGCGTTATTCAGTATACCCCGGTTGATAGTCGTAAAGAAGAGGCGCCATTAAATCTAATGGGCGCCGATAGAGCCCTATTTGGAACCGCCTTTTTTAGTGGACAGGATCCGGTATATGTGTCCACTCCCCTGGTGTCATATAATTGGTGTGATTCTGATGCGAAGGTTAGCAATACCCACATCAACTACAGCAATCGATTTTTTGTTATAGATGATTTCGGAAAGGCGCTGGCTATTCAAAACATCAACGAGTCCTTTTTTTCTGAAAAACTAAATGCCATTCCAATATACAACGATGTTAATCCACAAGATGAATTTCATCCTTGGACATACTACCACCAATTCGAGCGAACCAGTAATATACTAAACACCTATCATTCCCAAGTGGCCATCGGCAGTCCGGGCACGCCTACTATCACAAAATTCAATGATCCAGACGACCAGATAATCGCAATAGCGGTTGGCAGGGGCATGGTTGTTGTATCGGGTTTGAATTCATCAAACGACGGCTTTATATCCATACTGGATTAGGGTCGCTACACGGGGGCTTTCAAAAGCCCCCACCTCACCGTGTTAATCACCGGTACCCCCCTCTGTTTTAATCAAACAACCGAATGAGGGGTGCTTTCGTGTTCGTCGCTAGTAACCGATGGTTGGTTGAAGGTATCTGCCGGTTCCTGAGGGCGTGGGGCGTGTTTCCCTGTCAAATGGGTCATGCTTACGTGCTCAATGGGAAGGCCCTGTACAACAACATTAGGGTGTACCGAGCCATCTGTAGTAGCCACAGTATCCGAGGGGATAGCGCCTTCGGGTGACGGGGTCACTTGGTTACGCGTGGAAAAATCGGTATTGGGGTCATTATGGCCAGGTAGAGCAATGGTTAGGTTCAGCGTTCCGGATCGATACAGAATAATGGCGACGAGACACAACAGGCTGGATGCCAGGGCAGCAATAGCACTAAACAAAATGGTGGATTGGTTGGGTGGTGGGGTTGGGTTGTCTGGATTATCCACGGTAACAAAAGGCGTTACCTCGGCGGCGGCTATGGGTGAGGACGCGTCGTGTGGTGTCGTGCCGGGTATCGCGGCGGTGGCCATGGCTGTAGATGACATGGGTTTGGTGGGCGACAGGGGCGGTTGTGCCGTGGTTTTTGGTTGTCGAGATGTCCCCGGCGCCAACGACGTGGCGGGCACGGTGTTTGGGATCAATGATGCGCCTGGCATGGGCGATGTTTGTGGGGGCAACGATGTGCCTGGTTGCAACGATGTCCCCGGCGCCGTTGCCGGGCGCGACGACGTTTCGGGCACTACGGCTGGCGTTGATGCAACGGACGTTTCTAGCCCTCCAGCTGTTGTATCCGACGACGTTCGAAATCGCAATGGTGTAGCGGCGGGGAGATCGGTAATGGCGACGAAGGGGTTGGCGGTGGTTGCATAACGGGAATCGAGGGTTACCAGGTTGCCATCGGCGTTGAGAGTTGCCCCAATGGTTACAGTGGCATGAAAGTCAGGGGCCACATAGAATTGCTGGTCGTTAAAAATGCCGATGCAGTCGGTGGCTTGGTTCAAAATGGCAACGGCGGAATCGGGAAAATGGGCTAAATGGCTGGGGCAATAGAAGCTACCCAGCGGGAAGGCCCCAAACACCATGTGTTGACCGTCAGACAATTGGGTAGCGATGGTCCATTGGGGCGCGGCCATGGTGATTTCGCCACGGCTATTGGTGACTGGAAACGATTGGGAATAGGTGTAGATATCCATGGAAGGCATGCCGCTGATGGCGGTAACGGCGGTATCCAAATGGGCTTTTTGGGCGTCTTGGATGAGGGCGGTTATACTTCGGATGGTGTCAATGTCACAACATTGGGGGTTTATGCTGAGGGAGTCGGTAATGGGTTCACGATTCAACACCTGATTGCGGTAGGCATTGAGGGGGTCGTTGCAGGGAATTCCCACGGTGAGGGGTGGGCAGGGGCTTACGAGTGGGTGATTTTTTATGGCCCTTAGCAATGCGGATAGGGTCACTTCTTGGGGGGTGGGCAGGGTGTTTCGGCCCAACACATAATCGGATTGAATGGCTGTAAGGGGTGTATAGGGAAGGCGTGTTTGGAATCGATCCACCGTCACAAGGTCCCCTGTGTTTTCAGCGATGGTTACACCCAATGTAATGGGGGCGGTCATGTTACTGGATGCATAAAACGCATTGTTATCAAAAATTCCCAGGCAGGTTTGATCTTCGGCAATAAGTGCCAGAGCGTTATCCGAAAAATGACGCATGGATTCGGTTTTGGGAAACAGGCCTAAGGGAAATGTGCCAAACAGGCGGGCGGGCTCCCCATCATTCCAGGCAAAAAACGATAATTGAGAGTTAATTCCTGTGGGGTTGCCCAGGGGATCAATCAGCGTGAAGGCCAAATTGTGAGCGCATAATTGGAGGGTGGGCATCCCCTCAAAGGGCATTGCCGCTGTTGAGTCAAGGTATTCGGTGATTAACTCAATTAAATGGTTGATGTTTTCCAGGTCACAGCACCTATCAGAGGCACTGGGTATTTCTGCAGGCACTTCCCCATTAACAATCGCAGTTTGCCATTGGTTGAATTGTGTGTCGCAATGGATGCCGCCTGACAACGGCGGGCATGAGGCAATGGGTGGGTGGTTGCGAATGCGATTAAAAAGATTGGCGCGCTCGGTTTCGGCAGTGATGGGTGTTTTGTTCCTTGACAAACCGAGGTGTCCTGTAGCAATCGACGCTGAGAATGTTGTATGGTCGATGGCGAATTCTGGATGCGGATCATCGATTGTAAAATATCACGAGCGTCATTTCGTCCGGACGCGGTTTCAAGATTGGGGATGGCAAGCTTGGGTGCCAATAGTTGCTGATTACGTGGGTCGCTTGCGGTGTGAGCCCCCCACTCTACGCGCAAAATGTCAATCAAGGCGCGTGTGACCAATCGATCAACAAACCCCCATATGCCGGAGTACCCGTTGGGCAAAACGCCCTGCTGGATCAGGCTTTTTTTAATAATAGACACCTCGTTGGGTGTAAGCCCCAATTCATTTAAAAACAAGGGGTTGTTTTGAATGGCTGTAGCAATCGATACCACAAATTGATTGCGGAGGTGCGGATGCTGCATAAACGGATGGGTTGTAATCCCATCTGATTGTATC
>JALQXX010000056.1 GCA_023262965.1 Candidatus Marinamargulisbacteria bacterium | reverse complement strand
AATCACATACCGCCTGTTTAGTCGATTGAATGAGCCACGTCCGCCGTAAATTGAAACTGAATGTCCGTTTGTTCGGCTATTTCTCGCTCCAATGACCACGGCGTATCGGTCAAAAAGACGTATCGGCCATTGTTATCCGTAGCCACTTGGTTTTTACGACGCCGAATAAAGGCATCCAGTACCGTGTCATCCTCCGCCGTAATCCATGTGGCCTTGGTATGACTCAAGGGTTCAAACCGACACAGAGCCTGATATTCGTGCTCCAACCGGTACTGAATAACATCAAACTGCAAGGCCCCAACCGTACCAATAATCATTTGACCATCGATGTATCGATGAAATAATTGGGCCACCCCTTCTTCCATCAACTGCTGCACGCCTTTTTTAAGCTGCTTGGCCTTCATGGGATCCAAATTTTTGACCACTTTAAAGAGCTCCGGTGAAAATGCGGGAATGCCCAAAAAGTGAAACGCTTCCCCCTCGGTAATGGTATCCCCAATCTTGAGCTGACCGGTATCATGAAGACCTATAATATCCCCCGGATACGCCACATCAATCACCGTTTTTGACTGAGCCATAAAGGCCGTTGGATTCACACTACGAATGCTTTTTTGAGAGCGAACATGAAAATACTTTTTGTGGCGCTCAAATTGCCCCGAACACACCCGTAAAAAGGCAATGCGATCGCGGTGCTTGGGATCAATATTGGCATGAATTTTAAAAACAAATCCCGTAAATGCCGGATGGCTTGGCCCCAAACTACCCATAGACGTTTGACGGGCACAGGGCTCTGGCGCCATATCAATAAAAGCATGCAATAATTCGCGAACCCCAAAATTATTTAATGCCGATCCAAAAAACACCGGTGTCACCGTACCATCCCGATATGCCGCGTGATCAAAAGCCGGATACACTGCCAATAAATCCAAATCCGCGCGTAATTGATCGGCTGCATCCGCACCAATGTAGGTTATTAATTGGGGATCGGATACATCCCGCATCACAATTGTAGGGGCGTCTTTTGCCGAGGCATGGGGCTGATACAGGACCAATTCATTGGAATACCGATTATACACCCCTTTAAAGGTTTTTCCCGATCCAATGGGCCAGCTTAATGGACAAACCGCCATACCCAAATGCGATTCAATGTTGTCCATAATATCAATCGGCGACATGGTTTCACGATCCATTTTATTAACAAAGGTCATGATCGGCGTATTGCGCATACGACACACTTCCAACAGCTTTTTGGTCTGCTCTTCCACCCCTTTTGTAGCATCAATCACCATAATAACGGAATCCACTGCCGTTAAGGTTCGGTAGGTATCCTCACAAAAATCTTTATGGCCAGGGGTATCCAAAATAGTGATCTTTTTATTGTTGTATTCAAACCCCATCACCGATGTGGCCACCGATATCCCCCGCTGTTTTTCGATCTCCATAAAATCGGAGGTGGCATGTCGCGTGGCCTTTTTGGCTTTTATGGCACCCGCCACCTGAATGGCTCCCCCAAACAATAAAAACTTTTCGGTTAAAGTTGTTTTACCCGCATCCGGATGGGATACAATTCCAAAGGTGCGTCGCCGCTGTGTTTCTACCGATACATCCACNNNNTCGGTTAAAGTTGTTTTACCCGCATCCGGATGGGATACAATTCCAAAGGTGCGTCGCCGCTGTGTTTCTACCGATACATCCACCGAATCGTAAACCCCGATACCACGCTATATTAGAAGGAATACCCCACACCCACGGCAATACCGGGAATCCACGTTATGGTAGCGGCACCTTTCAAATCCCTCTGACTCACCGTTACGGACTGACTATCCACCCTTGTTTTTACTGAATTGGGCGTCGCGTTTAATAGGTACACAATGCCCCCAGCAGAGACCGGTCCAATGGTTAGATACTTCGATAGACTCACTAAAAAACCCCCGGATTTGGCATCCACCGATACCGTATCCCCAACGCTAACGCCACCACCAGCCACCGTGGCCTCATAGGAATACGCCCTGTTGAATCCGGCATACCCCACACCCACTGTAAACAAAAACGGAATGCGATACCGAACACCCGCTCCCACCCCATTTAATTTTGTTTGAAAATTTTTAAAGGTCACATCCGAAGCGCCATAATTAACGTAAGCACTTAATGACCCCAAAAGACTTAAATCAAGGGATCGTTCATACTCAACCGTCGCCATGTACGGAAACCCGGCCAAAACCCGAACCGTGTTGGCATTTGCATACCCAAAAATACCTAGAAAACATAAAGTAACGATTACTTTTTTCATAAAAACTCCTTTTTTGATTGTGCGTTTGTGTGCTCTGTACAACCAAACCACGCCACCCGATCTATTGTATGGTAGATGACACCAAATGCCTGTGTCAAGAAATGAATTGTTATGCTATCCTAATGGACACTATATGTCACAACCCGTTACACCATTGCCCCAGCATCTTCAAATTGGTATTGATAGTTTTGCGGCCACAAACACCCCGACCCCCACACCCACCGAAACCACAACCGCCGTGGCCCAGTTATTGGACCAAATTGGGCACGCCGACACCGTTGGCATTGATATTTTTGGTATCGGGGAACATCATCGACCCGAGTATTTGGACGCCTCACCAACAACCCTGTTGGCCGCTGCCGCATCCCAAACCCAGCGAATACGCTTAACCACCGCTGTAACGGTGTTGAGTGCGGCGGATCCCGTTCGTGTGTTTCAAAACCATGCAACACTGGATATTGTATCGAAGGGGCGCGCTGAAATGATTGTGGGACGGGGATCCTTTACCGAATCCTTTCCGTTATTTGGGTATAATTTTGATGATTACGACGATCTATTCGCCGAAAAACTGGATCTTTTATTGAAAATTCAATCACAAGAACCGGTAACCTGGTCGGGCCAATTTCGGGCGCCTCTGGTGAATCAGCGAATTTATCCCCCACCGGTTCAACATCCCTTGCCCATTTGGGTGGGTATTGGGGGAACCATGGCCTCGTGTATACGGGCGGGTGAACGGGGGTTGCCCTTAATGATTGCCATTATTGGTGGCGAGACCCATCGCTTTTCGGGGCATGTGGCCACATACAAGCAGGCCGGTATTGCCGCTGGCCACAATCCCGATCAGCTGCGGGTGGGCATTCATTCGTTGGGGTATGTGGCCAAACGGCGTGAAGATGCGCTTAACGAGTTTTACCCGGGGTATAAACGGGTATTTGATGCCTTGGGTCGCGAGCGGGGGTGGTCTCCCATAACGCCCAGCCAGTTTGAGCGGGCTACGGGGCCATTGGGGGCCTTGGTGGTGGGGAGTCCCGAGGATGTTGTCGCTAAAATCATCCGGCATCGTCAGGCTTTGGGAGGGCTATCGCGATTTACATTTCAAATGAATGTCGCCGCGTTGCCTCATGACGCTGTTATGCAGTCTATAGCGCTCATTGGCCATGAGGTTATCCCCCGATTGCGCGACAAACTGGGATAGCACTACGATGTGTGAGCTTTATAAACTGGGCTACGAAAGTGTTACAGCTCAAAAAGCAATAGGCTCGCTCCTTTTAAAATATATATTAAAAATATAAATTATATTC
>JALQXX010000055.1 GCA_023262965.1 Candidatus Marinamargulisbacteria bacterium | reverse complement strand
CTTGTTGGCTGTTTTTTCGAAACTGTGGAGATCGTTCCAAAAATTGATCAGGTCATACCATTTTTGGAACCCAGTTTATATATGGTATGATCATCACATGACATTGATTATACGTACACTCCTATTTTGCACACTGTATGGGATTCTAACCTACAGCCAATCCGCTGTATTTCCCACTATCCGTGACCGCAGCTTAGCCAATACCCCCATCGCCATTCCCGACCCCAATGGGGACACATTGGTTATTATGGGATTTGACAAAGACGCCGGGGACGCCATGACTGATTGGGTCACGGCACTGAATCAACCCGATTCACCCACTATTCATTGGGTATACCTGCCCGTGATTGGCAGCGTCCCCCCTTTTGTTGACCGCCTGATTAAACGGGGATTAAAATCAGCCGTACCCCAACCGCACCATTCACAGGTATTGGCTTATTTTGGATCTCAAAAACCCCTCATTCGTGCCGCCTTACCCGATACTATAACCGATACTGCTATACCCGTTATTGCAATTATTACGCCCTCAGGTCAGGTGGCTCATGCCTGGCAGGTTTTAGCAACCCCCGACCATGTTGCCACCGTACAGGCTATATGGTTGACCCGACACCCCCCATTGGACTAATCCAAAACATACAATGTGCCATTGGCGCCATCGGCATGGCTTCCAGCTAAAATAACCACTTGGTTACCCACGGCTATAGCGTTGATTTCCATGTCCGAATCGGAAATCGTGGTGATACTATCCCCTATGCGCACCTGCGAATGGAAGGTGTTTAGTATAGTTGAAGTTTGATTAAAATCATGAAAATGATCCCATGCGTCAAAACCTGAGTCATCTGTATAAGGGGGGTGATTATATATGGCATCATTATTTAAATCAGAGTCAAAAAAAGATTCATTTACATTTTGAACCGCTAAACCAACTCCCGTAGCGGTAGATATAACAAAAAATCGGTTGGAGTAGTTGACGTGAGTCAAATGCACATTATCATAATCATTAGATTCACATGCACTACTCTTCACACTAGATTGGTATATATCCACCTCCCCTGTAAAAAAAGATTTGCCAAATAAGACTGGATTAATTACCCCACCTTTTTCACCCTCATGTTTTTTTTCGCCACTGGGCTCATACTGAATGATTCCACGCGGAACTCCGTTATTCATAGCATCGCATGAGTATGACGATCTATTTATAGCTGTCGTGTCCAACATGTACGACACCGCATACGTTTCTGCCAAATATGTTGTAGTACCCGAAACCGCCAATACGCTATGGGAATAATCGCCATTCGCCGAACTATAATGCTCAAACTTAGAATCATTTCCATTCATTTGTGTAACTTTAATTTGATTATTGATATCATCATCAATTTTGTATTTGTCATCATATATACCACTGGTCCAATACGTATAATAGGCAAACGGTGGAAAACTGGGTTCGCTGGTATTCCCAAATTGCTGATACCGAATTCCCGAAAACCATCGCATCTGTTCTCTATCAAGCTCTGAATAGTCTTCTTCCTCATTATCATTGTATTCTACCTGCCCACCCCTTACTTGGTTTATAAATTTTTTGGCCACAATAACCCCGTTGTCACCATACGCCGCCACGTTTCCCACATACTCATCACCTCTTGTCAAATTGTTCCATGGCAACTCATTCGCCATTGCAAGTGTTGATTCAATAGACAATGGCTGCTGGGTAAGATCAATCTGATACACCGCCCTAGCTGTAGGAAAATAACCATAATTCCCCGATATAACAATGGGTAATGCATCGTTAGGCACATTATCTGATAAATCAACCGATGTCGACGATTGTAGCAACACATCCACCTTATACGCCGTATCACTGGTGGTATATACGATATCGTCGTCATTTACCACACGAACATAAAATACACTATCATTATCATGTGTTTTTTCGGCTATTGTAACACCAGTAAGGGCATTGAACTTGGTAATACCACCCTTATGCCCAACGTAAACCATTGGCTGATTGTTTTCAATACGAACAGCCAATTGATGGGCTTTGTATCGCCCTGAATCAGCTTTAAACACAACATTTTGACCATCAACCTTTTTCAGCTGACCGGATACATACTCATATGTCACCACATGCAATTTGGATGTATTGGTCCATAATGCAACCACATATTGTTTTTGATTATCCCAAAAAATAACCGGTGATGCGTATATCCGAAACCCGGCCTCGTGCGTTAATGATTTCGGGGTAAATTCACGTGGATCTGGCAATGCCGCCGGTGCAATAACCTCATTTGTAGCCCCTTGATTGCCCCCTATACCCGACCATATCACCGTATAGTCTGCAACCCCAACACCCGGATTTGACGGAGCTCCCGGTTGGTCCCCATCACTACTTAATTCGCTATCTATACCGTTGGACGCTAACCGCGTGCATGCTATACACACCACACCAACCATTAATATTAGGTGCCATTTTTTCATATTACTTACCCTCCCATCAAAGTCAATAACGCCTTATTTTAGCAAGGCAAAATTATTGCAATTTTTCTTATCATACGCGATTTTTACTGACTTGTCAACAAAAATAATTTTATCTTTAAAGTGAAATTTATATTTAATAATAAACGATATTGTATGTTTGTGGTATTTTTAATTTAATCATAAGCAAAATATATGTTAAGGAGTAAATAATGAGTAATATTTCAAGTTTAGGTCAATTGCACCAACCGGCCCCTAGGCGTATCGAGGAAACGCCTACGCATCCAAATGCATCGTGGGACGTTCGTCACGTTCTATCCGTATTCAACGACATAAGCATTAAGAACGCCCTATTCGCGCTGATTCTTATATCTGAATGCAGCGGGACCGGGTCAGCTATCCCAGTACGACGACCTACCCAATCTGGCGGAGCCAACTGTTCGCTTGTTCCAAGCTTGGCAGAGGTCAATCGATCTCAGTTGGTAACATCACTATGGAATCATGCGCCAATTCGAAGGTGTGAGCGTGGTGAACAAGGCCTGAATTCTTGTACTGATAAATTAAACGCAGAACTCGATAGTGCCCTCAAATTGCGTGATGTTGATCCAAGCAAGCTACCAGCAGATCCATCCCGCTGTTGTGATACTAAGAATAGCCAAACACTGTCGGATCTACTGAATCAATACATCCAGCTCGACATAGCCAATCAAAACGTACCGTATAGTAGCCAATCCTTTAACGTATGTGCCAGTGGCGCACCCGCATTTGAATTCACGACTACCACATCTGAATCAATCCCTGTCCCTCCACTCGTATCGTTTTCTTTGGCGGATAATCCAACGCGTTATGGCGTATTTCCATTGAATCTATTTAACATAACCCCCACAATGAATCGGTTTTCGGATGATGCGGTTGCCCTAATGACCTCGAGCCAAACCTGCCTGGGTGTATTTGACAAGGGAGCCTTTTACAACGCACCCGATTATTCAACCCCAGGCTTTTTTGAAATGGGATGGGAAACAACAACAACGAACATCAACAACAGCAACAACAACGACAACAACAACAAGAAACACAACAACCGCAGCAGCATCAGCAGCAACAGCAGCAACAGCAACAGCAATAGCTGCAGCAGGAGCAGCA
>JALQXX010000054.1 GCA_023262965.1 Candidatus Marinamargulisbacteria bacterium | reverse complement strand
ACTCAGATTGGTGAATTAGAGACCAAGCAAAAAGCTACGCGTGAGCGTGAGTTAAGACTACTGTCTAAGAAAGACGATCTTGCCCAAAAACGCGTGGATCTGGAAAAACAAATCAATGATTTAGTTCGAAGCCATAAAGAAAATCTTGATGACAAAAATAAAAATATAAATATTTTAAAAAACAAACTAAATAATTTAAATGGTGAAGCAGAATCACTAGTAGCTCGTCAACAAAAAAAGTTGTCAGAAAAAAATGAATTGAAAAAAGATTTAGATAAAACAGAAGGCGCTTTAAGTCAATTGAAGTCCCTAGAAGCGGAGCAAAAAAAGCAGCAAGAAACGGCTGTCCGTCAACAAGCCGATAAGCAAGCCATGCAAGCCGATATTGCGGGTCAAATCGCGGATCTTGATGCGGAAATTGCAGAAGCCGAGCGTGATATCGGCAATCAAGATACCATCATAGAAGAGAATGAAAAAATATTGGAAGATGCGAATAATAGCGCAGAGATCTTCGAAGAAAATCGGGATATACTTAGTAATATAAATCGGGAAAATGAATCATCTATAGGATCCAATACAGACATAAAAAACAGATTAGACGAATTAAGAAATAAGCGCGAACCACTTGCTAAAAGACAACATGAGCTCACCGCTCAGAAAGCCAGTCATGAAGAGGCCATTAGCCGTCTAAACGCGCAAGACGATGACTTGGAAGACACCATTCAAGACTACACAATGCAGCTCAATCACTATTCAGTGGGAACAACCGGGGATGTGTCATCACCCGATGAGCCAATGGGTACATCCTCGGATTCCGGCACCAGGCCGGCAGATGGCGTCACAGATACGGAAAAGGCGTCGGGGGATTCACCCGATTCGCCCCCGGCATCGAGCCCGAATTCGGTGGGGGATTCGGGAGCGCCGGAAGGCACAGCGCCCCCGGCAGGGGATCCGCCCGGGGATGATGTCGGCGGGTCCGCTCTTCGACCTCTGGCGCCGGATAATGCGCGCGATACCTTTGCGCATATCAAGGCGTTGGCAGATGCCATTAATACCGCATCACGTGACGGGCAGGATTCATTGACGCCGGATCAGCTCGCGGATCTCAATAGCCAAATTCATACCTTAATGACGGATAATGGCCTAACCGTGTCGGATATAATGTCGTCACTCATGTTTGTTCATGAAGATGGTAACGGGAATGATAAATTCAGCTTTTACAATCAACAACGCGAGCGACCAGTGGCGAATCAACTCATGCGGTCATTATTGGCTGGGGATGTTCCGTTGAACGATACGCAACAGGCTGAATTGGGTACTTTTATTCAAAATAATCCGGCATTTATGCCCGTGGTTACGGATATGATTCAAAATCAGCAGCCCATTCAAAAGGGGGCTATGGCGGTTTTACATCAATTCATATGGGATGATTTGGCGGTTCACGATGCGAGCACAAATTTACGTGCCTTGCTGACATCGGATCCGGGGCCTTCATCCCATCAACTGGGGGATGCGATTCAGGATTTGAAGCAGCTGTGCCGTGCTGTTCAGGCGGACTTATCGTCCCGGGTGCCGCATGTGAACACGGATACAGATGCGGCTATTCGGGAGCAATTGGCGGCGATACGCGAATCGGTGCATACGATTGAATCCTTTCAGGCCTTGCCCAATCCATCCGATGCGGATGCCCAGTGGACCATCGCGCGCGTTTTGAATCATCCTAAAATCAACACCTGCATTTCGGGGATTGTGTCCAGCCATGCATTTTATGCGCTGGCACAAGAGGCGGGGCCATCATCCCCGTTTGGGATGGATGTTGTTAAAACCGTTACGGATTCATTATCGCAAACACCCGTATCACTGGAATCCTTGCAGCGACTGGCGCAGCTGTCCACCTGGACGGGTCAGGTGCCCCAGCAAATTCAAGAGTCTATAAACCCGGGGGATCTGTTAAAGGCCATCCAATCGCATTGGCCCGCCAAAACCTCGCCCAAAAACGCCCGGGTCAAAGGGCCGCGGTTAACACCCAACGAACAGATTCAGTTGATGGGGTTGTTTTTAAATCAGGCAAAACCGTTGGGGGTATCGGATGGGCCGCTCCCCAGTCCGCCGGTATATCGTCAACCGGTTCAAGAAGGGGATGCCTCCGTTCGGGAATCCGACGTGCCACAGCCCCCGGTGCGTACCCAAGAAGGGGATGCCTCCGTGCAAGATGTCGATGCTCCCCGCCCACCGGTGCGTACGGATGCTTCGTTTGATTCGGATCCAGTAGATTTGGATGCGGTTGATATTGAATGGGTGGATACGGGTCAGCCCCAACCCCCAACATATGTTCCGGAGTCAACGTTGTTGGATGGGGTGCGTGATTTAATCGGCGACATACTCACGCCGACGTTTATTGAGTTGGTGGTTTTGGATGCGGTGAGTCCGGAATATGTGCAGATGCTGTATGGCCATAGCCGGTCGTCGAATATCCCATTGAGCAACACGCAATTATCGGTTATACGGGCAGCAAAAGCCATTACGGATGCGAGAGCGGGCGGACTATCTACGGCCAATGCCTTGGATGCCGTTAAGGATGACCCGCAAGCGTTTTCGTGGGTAATGGGCCATATCCCGTCGCACGCCTTGAAAGCCTTGGTGAGCCATCCCCATGCCTGTTCGGGAATTATAACCGCTTGTGAAGCCCATCCATCGTCGATGAAGGCTTTTTGTGATCGCATGAATCGCAACGCCGATATGGGAACCATCTTTTTTTCGACATCGCTGGATCCTTCAGCCGCATCTTCCACCGATAGTGATACCGCACTACCGGAAGATACTCGACTGCATGAGGAAGTTAATGATTTGGCGACATCAGAAACCGGGTCCGTCAAGGGCGATGATGATCCAATAATAGATAACCGATTGCGTATATTTGCGCAGCTGCCTCCCTTAATGCAGCAGGCAATAGCGGGCCGATTGGATGTAACGGCATGCAATAAATTGCTATTTAATGACAATATGCGCCATACCGATCCACAAACGGGTGCTATGTCGTTTAGTCCAGAAGGGATGGCGTTTTTGGTGGCCTTAGCGCGTTCTCAATCGGATCGCGTCGCCACGTATCTGAAAATGCCCGATCCCATGAATTGGTTTAAGCAAACGGTGTTGGCCAATGGCCCTATGTCGGACGTTTCGGTGACGGATGCGATTCCCGAGAGGCCGGTGCCCCAAGAGGTGACGGATGCGATTCCCGAGAGGCCGGTGCCAAAAATAGCCGAGAAAAATCGCCAAAAGATGATGGGCCAGTGCAACATATTATTTCGATTGATGTCCCCACAGCATGTGGGGTCTATTTTAGAAAACACCTGGGAGAATCCCGATTTGGGCAGCATTCATCATGCTATGCGTCGCGAAAATCCAGTGGGGTATTTAACGGCGTTAACGCAGCACATCGAAAAAACACCGGATGAGGCGGTAGCCATTATTGCCAATGCGTTTGGCATAACCCATAATGGTGAATCGGATATTTCCACCGGATGGGCTCAGTATTTAACGGATTTGGGAAAAGCGGGCAATCGCAGCCCCGAGGTGATGGCCCGATTGTTGCGATTGATTCAAACCCCGCAATCTGCGGACACACGAATCGAAGAATCGTTGCGGGATCTGTTGGGGAATACGCCCATTCAAACATTGGGTGAAGCATTAACGGGGGCGATGTTTTTGCAAAGCAGTTTGGATTTTACATTGGCGTACGATACATTTCCTGAAATTATTAACGATTATTTTCGCGGATTCACACAGAATTTTATTCGGGAATCACATGGGGCGGGTGTGTCGGGGGATCCATCAAATGGGGTGCCGCAGATACCGCAGATGATAAGGACCAATGGCAGCTCGTCTGATAGGTCGGATGACCCATCAAATGAGGTGCCCCAGGTACCTCAGCGGATAAGTGCCGATGGTATCTCGCCAGATAGTATTGATCTTGAATGGGAGGATGATGCGTTCGAGCCGCCGGTACAGGAGATAGTCGACCCCAGTGCGCCGAAGCCGCCGGTACGGGAGACAGTCGAACTTAGTGCGCCGCAGCCCCCGTTATGGGATGGGGGCATCAACGCCTCGCCGACGCCGTTGGATGAATCCGATGAAATCGGCCTAGAGTCAATCAATGTAACCGATGCGAGTGGGTATCCGGCGGTACCGATTATGCGTGAAGCGGCGCCTGTTATCCAAGCCATTAATGATGGCTTAACGCTAATTGATCGGCAGCGCATGGTGGGTCTTTATTTGGATGTAGCGCCACAACACCTGCGGGGTCATACCATTCAATGGTCGATTGAACAAGCGGTTATTCCCGCGGTTTTATCCAATCGCGCGACACCCGATGACATAAAAAATTTAACCAATGCGTTGTACGATGATTCCACCAAAATTCAGGCGTTCAAACAGTCATTGGGGTCT
>JALQXX010000053.1 GCA_023262965.1 Candidatus Marinamargulisbacteria bacterium | reverse complement strand
ATGCATTATCAAACGCATCCTCAAACACCTGTTTGGGTGTTAGCTGACGTTTTTTCTCTGTTGAAACCGATGAAGGCCCCGCATCTGAGCTACTTGATGTGGATTTTATTGTGCCGGATGTAATTGTTAATGAACTATTATTAACCACTGCTTGTATTGCACCATTAATGGTATCTGCTATATTAAGCAATTCCCTCTTTTCACGTTCCAAGTGCGCACTTAACGCGTCTTTAGTTGACAAAGGCTGCGTCGATTGACCAAAGGAATCAAACCCGTCGCCCATTGTTTTTGACACCAGTTTTTGATAGTTTATTTTAAAACGATTATTTCTTAACAATTCTGCAATGGAACTATCCCCCATTTTACCCATCACCTGCCGGACGTCCTCCACCAATGCCGCCTTGGCATCCATAATAGCCATCATCAATCGATTTTGATTGCGCATTGCTTCGGTATGATCCTTAATGGCGTTATATACACCTTTTGTTGTTGGCCCGTTACCCTCAAACTCATTCGGTCTTACCATCAAATCAAAGTCATACGTTTGTGTGCGATCCCGGCCAATGGCCTGTTGAATATCCGTTGTGGTGGTATGACCCGCAACCGTTACAATCATCTTCGGTTTGTCACACGTTATTTTTTTGACATCTGTACCCGTTTTTCGTGCATCATCAAAAAATACAATAATATTATCTTTTTTAATCTTCCTACCATCACTATCGGCTAGCTCCACACGCTTTACCAACTCCACATAGGTCAATTCCTCGTAATCCGATTTCTTTTTATATATTGCTTTCAGGCCATTATAGTCTGTATCGTAATACACCACCCATTTAGACTCGGGCGCTTCTCCAGACGGATCGTCCGCCAATGCCTCGGCCACTTCACGATTGGTTTTACCTTGAATTAACGCCCCTGCGTCCACCAATAACTGAGCCCCATCATGCTCATAAGCCTTTTCTTTGAATTTATTGATGGTTTTTTCTGTAATGGACTGACTACTTTCAGGTGCATCTAATCTAATAACAGCCGCATCTTTATTAAATATTTTATCATAGAAGGCATCAAATGCTGTATAAGTATCGCCCGCATGCTGTATTGGCGAGGTATGATGCTCCTCCCCCCATGCCACAGACATCACCGACCGATCCATTGTTCCGGAGCAGCCAAAAACATTGCCCTTTAACAAATACGTCATCAGTGATTGCGACGGATTGGATTCGTATAACCGTTCCTTAACCGACGTATTTCCAAACAAATAAAACGACATGTTTTTTTTATCATCATCAGTAAGGTCATTAATCAAGGAATCCAACCGAGCCCTATCCGCGTTGGTTTCAGGATCCGAGTCCTGTAACGCCTTAAATGCATTAAGCCTAACCCCCGCTACATTGTCGTCGCCCCCCTGGCCTGTGACCCGATTACCATAGTCCGATACAAATGTAAGCAGTTCCTTAATGGCCTCCGTTACACCATCGCCGTCCTCTTTCCCCTCACCATTCAATTGATCATTCACCAAATACAGTCGCGCTAACATCGCTTGAGTAACCGGCACACCGCTATCCCCCTGAATATGCCGCGCATTAAAGGTCAACCATTGAATTTGCTCCGCATCGGTAAAGTTCTCATTCAATGACGGTTGATTATTCGCCACATAGGGAACCGCCTCTAATGTCCCTTCACGAAAACCATACTCGCGATTGTGCTGCATTTTATAGATCTGTGGCCCCAATGTGTATATTAAGTGATGCACATATGCGATTTTTTTGCCTGTATCATCTTTACTGCTTAATTCCCAATTCTTAGGATCATCACCACCTGGGAGTGTTGTGACATCAGGTAAACATTCTGTAAAAATACCCTTTATTTTTGAACCCTCCCTAAGCCAAGCCTCATACACCTTTGATTGATCGGTTGCAATCGCCACATTCTTAGATTCCACAAATGAATTATGCACCGCCTGAATCACATTTCGGCACAATTCCACGCGTTCAAATTTTTTAAATTGTTCCTTTCCATCCATAATATTAAAGGTATGATACGGATCAAACGTATGAACCTCGTCCAAATTCAAGGCCATATCGGCCAATTCCTTTTTTATGTCAAACAATTGTTTTACACAATTGGAATGATCCTCGGCAATACACACATTCAAACAATCATCCAGTTGCTGATCAAAGGTGTAATGCGAGGCAATCATAATATCCCCCCGCTTGTTATGTGTTTTCAATGTATATAAAAATGATTTAAGAAGATCGATTGAATCATCTCCCCCTGCTTTAATGGCATTAAAATCCAAAGAGGGCTCCCACACACTGCAAGCCATGCCCGTTAACTTTCGACCAATGTCCCTGCGATTCATTTCTAGCAATGCGTCTGGTGACGATAAACGTACACCCTTACCCTTGCCCTTGTAAAGTAATGTTAAAAATAATACCACATCGGTTTTTCCAAACCCTGTACGCAATTCCGCCAATTTTGTTTTTCCATCTAAAATACCCGAGACCGCATCAAATTGATCCTTACGTAATCGATGCCCCAACTGCTCTTCACAGGCCAAATACACCGCGCATTTTCGAAATACCTCGTTGGCATGCGATTTCGATGTAAAGTCACCTGTCAACACCTTTTCTAGATCATTTTTATATGCGCGCGACTGGTAGGCCTTATCAGCCTTATCAAACAAATACGTTTTCTCTGTACGAAGAATCATAATTCCCAATGCCAAGCGTTGGATGGTGGCCATCCTATCCAAATCACCTTTTAACACCCCATACGGATCCCCTTGAATGGCCATGTACATAATATCGTTCACCGTCAAGTGATCTTGATCCGATTGACCAAGCACAATCGATAGCCGTGACTCCATTTCGAGAAGATGTTCGTCCAAGCTCTTCGGTTTCGGCGCTGCTCCACCTTTAGCAGCAGGCACTTCAGCAGTAGAAACGTTAGAGGGAAACGCCCCATCCCCCTTAGTCACAGCCCACAGTGCCGGATTGCTTTCGTCTTTTGGTTGATTGTCTCTAGCAACTGTGGTCCAATACGTCGACGGGGCATGGGGGTTGGCATTTATGTTCAATAAATTTTTTAATCGACGGGCAATACTAATAGTGTCATCAAAACCCACCATGGCTTGCCGCAATACGCGGCCTGTGATTGGGGTTAAATTATCTGAGTTAGATGATGAGCCCTCATTAGATTTTACGACACCTGACGTTTCTAACTCCCTTAAACTATTGTTTACCAACTCCGAATTGCCCATTTGCAACCCTGCAACCAACTGAGCGGTTAATAGCGTGGCCTCCATTGGTTGGCTGGTTGATTCATCAGACCCAAGCGAGGTTATATCCGCAGGAACGCGCCGCCCGTCGGGATATTCTATTTTAATGTAGGGTAACCGCGAACGCAGTATGTGTTGGGCAAGTGCTTTATTAGACGTCATATCATTTACTGCTTTTATAAACTTTCCCCATGCGGCCTGCTTCACAACGGACGGCGCAACAGGCTCTGCTACTACCGATAACCATCGTGCCTCAAACAATTCAATCAGATTCGCCCCATCAGAAGAAGTGCCCGCCCCTTCTTTAAGCTGGCCCAACAAATCAATGGCATCAATCACTTGACTCAGTGCATCTGCCCCTACAGCTGAATCACAGACATCTTCAGCATCTACAGCGGATGGGCTAGATCCCGCAACTACAGAGGATGGTTCAGCCTTCCCACCTTCAATGGTTCCGGCATTTTTTAACCGAGTCATCATCAATCCCCCATTGGCCGGATGCCGTGTGGTGCGCTTAACCGGAATACCGGATTCATGAAAGGTAATTACCTCATATTCGGGCCGCTCGGGATGTTTGAACACCATCTCTTCACCCGGACTATTTTGATAAATACAGCCACTGTCTGTTTGGAACGAGCCGTCGCTTCCGGGAACAGACGACAATGTCAGTATGCCATCGCCCTGAATGATCTCCATAAATGATTGATCACCTTTTTCCCATACAAATTCATATTTCGAATCAGTTTTAGTGCAGGATTTTAACGTCGCTTTGTCACTCATTCGTTCGATTTGAACCTCATTAGTAATTGTATATAAACACTGCATATCGGTTGTATATACATAAACCGTACCCTCGACCGACTTCCAAAAATGCGCATCTATTGATTGAATGTATTCCTTAAACGGGGCGTCCCCACCAATGTCTTTATATGGACAATACATAACCCATGGACTTTTTACGACACCACCTGCTGAATCGGTAACCTCAACAATTCTTTCCGGCGGTTTCGGAATACTTTTGAGTGGATTAATTATCTCTGAGGGCTGCTGGTAGTAGATGGGGCCGGGAGTACCGTCTGCACCACCTGACGTTGGCCCAATCATAAACACACCCGCTTCACCACCAATGCGTTTGTATCCAGTGTTCGTATTCACTGTTGCACCAATAGC
>JALQXX010000052.1 GCA_023262965.1 Candidatus Marinamargulisbacteria bacterium | reverse complement strand
ACCGTTGACGCCTGGCCAAAAGCGCGAAAAAAAATTAAAGAAGGAATCGGCGGCGGTTGGCGCAGAGACCTTGGTAACGGCTGGCAACACGGCGACCGGTTTTGCATCCACCTATGTGGACCAAACCAAAAAAGTGACCATGCGGCGTGCTGTTGAGGAGATGTTTAAAATACTAGAGGTTCAAAACACCATGTCGGAATCCCGAGCGGAATTTATCCGTCAGTTGGCTTCGCAGTTGGGATATGCGTCGGCGGATGTGTCGATAGGAAATATTATGGGGCGTGTGCAGGGTTTAGCCAAGCAAGCCAGTGATAAGGCCTTGAACAGTCTATTTTCGGAACTGGAATCGGCGGCTAGACGGGAAAATGAGCGTCATGCCGCTATGAAACAGATGGTTATGGCAGCCGTTGAGGTTGCGGTTGGCATATCGGTTAAAATGGCGTTTAAAAAGTTAAAAACAGCCAATCAAACACGTCAAACGGGAGTGGGGTCGTCAACCAAGAGCAAGCAATTTTCCATGCGAAGTAGCGCTATAGCACTTTTAGAGACCACCTTAATCGATACACTAACCAATCTGATTAAAACCGCCATGACCCTTCAGGGAGCGGATGACCTTCGGTCGGATATGGACACGATTCAAAAGGCGCAGGAAAGCCAAAAAAGAGAGACGGTATCCGCCATTAATGCGAACCGCATGAGTTCGTCTGAATTTGCTCCGGCCAAGCTTGAAATGGCCGGGATGGCCGCCCAATATACCATTGCAATATTGGAAAGTGCGGCTCAGGCCAATAACGTACTCATGCAATGGTTGAATCAGGTGGGTCAGTCCTGGGGGAATACGGTGTCCAGTACCATAAAACAGTTGTCCAAAATGGCCGTTCAAGCATTAAAAGAGCTGAATAAAGAAATTGGCGATCAGATCAAAAAAAATAAATTTAAATTAAGCAAAAGTGAGTTCAAAAAAGATAAGAGCTCGCGGTTGAAAGCATTTTTGAAAGGTATGCGTGAGGTATATGATGGGGTGACCAAAACAGACGATTCAGCCGAAGGGGCGGATGCGGCGATTGTTGACTATAAAAACGCACGGGATAAGTCGGTTCGAACACGGATTCAGCGAGCGCTAGGAGCGACATCGGGCACAGAAATGGAGGCTTTTGGGGACATGCGCACCCTTAATTACCGAGAGCTGCAACAGGTCATAAATACGCCAAATTTGCCCATGCATGTGCGCAATCGTGCGTTCCAGGAGTCTATGGCGCAACTAACGGGTGTGCGGGCAATCATGAATGCCGGCGCGGATATGCGTAAAGGGAACGTTGCAACGGGGCTCATTAAGGGTATTGGGGGGGTAATTATGTTGGCTACCGCGCCCATTATGTTGGGGACTTACCAACGCGCTATGAGCACGGTGCCGGACATTTCGGATGGAGAAGATGTGGAACGATTGCGAAAAAAAGCGGTTGAGTCGGCATTATATGCAGAGATGACGTATGGCGGTTTGGCAGATGGGGATTCGTTAGACCCGTCTAGCCAGTCGCCTCAATCAAAAGAGCGGCAGGCATTTTTGGCCCAAAATGCCGATATGGTGGCGCGTATTATGAGTGATAATGACCGTAGTCAGCCGGGATCCATTCGGGGTCCAAAAACCAATTATGCCAACGAGGCATTGCCAAAATCGGCGGCTATTATGAAGGCATTGATTAAAAATCAATCCCTGCAGGGGTTGGGGGCATCGGTTATGGCCATGTTTACGGGGTCTGCGGCGGCCAATATGGCCAATTTGTTTGATGTGTACGACGAAGACTCTTCAGAAGGTAATGATCATGTCATGCGATTTTTAAACGAAGTGGCCAAATCGGGTGGCTCGGAGGTGGTTCGCGACATGTTGGATAGCGGGGATATGCGTATTGCATCGCTGCTAATGTCACCAAAATATGCGGAGCAAATCGCCACATTGCGTGCGCAAGGATTGGGGGATGGGTATTCCCGTATGATGAATTTGGCAGGAGTGACTTCATCGGGATTGGCTCGGTCGATACAGAGTTTGGGAAAAACCATTTCAACGGCGGATATCTCAAAAAAGACCGATATAGCGCAATCGATGGTTGCATTATATAGCAGTGGGATGGGTGTTGAGAATAGTACCGCAACAGGACGATACGATCCCAATGCGGGGTCAACAGAGGCGGCCTACATGCGGGATATCAACCGTACAGAACGTCGGGCAATGGTGGATAATTTGAAAACAATCATGGCGCCTGATGGCGATAAACGTGATGAAAATGGGTATCGCGTGGGGGCGTATTCCGATATGGTGCGCGATCAGATGCGTAACCAATTGGACAGGGCTTCGGATATAAAGTCACAAGGCATAAAATCACAATACATATATAATCTCGCACGGGAATTGGATATTAATTTAGATGATGTGGTTGCGGTTCCATCGATACGCAATACGGATGTGGGGAATACATCCGTAGCGGATAAAGAGGCGGCGTTTGAAACGATTTTGCGGCGACCGGATGCCCCCCAATCAGCAGCGTCATCAGCGGATTCGCTGGCGGAAAAGCAATTGAAAGAAGAAGCGGCGCGGTTAGCCGAATCGGTGGGGGGTGCGATGAACGCTGCGGCGTCAACCAAATACGCCCAAGCGGGTGCGGTGATGCTATCGATTGTTGCGGAAGCGGCGGGTCTTCGGGGTGTTGATGGGGTAACGCCTGTTGATGAAGCCATTATTCGACCAGACGGCACGATTAATACGGATCAGCCCGATGCTATTGTGCGGGCTATTTTGGAAGCGGTTCGATCGTCAACAGACCCATCAGCCAATTTTATTAAAGATTTTTTAACAGAGATTGGGGTGACGGTTGGCAATTCGGATGTGGTTCAGCGGGTTTCCCAATCGCCGCATGAATTGATGTCATTGATTAAGGCCAATACCGAAAATTTGGAGCGATTTATTGTTAGAACAGAGAATGGGACCCATACCACAACCGATGCCGATGGAACGGTGCGTCCAACCGATACGGCGTTTATTCGACGGTTTTTATCGAATGTGGTGCGGGCGGTATCGGTGGACGATGCGATTCCGGTGCCCAAGTCCCAGGTGGATCCGGCGGCATCGCTGGATTCTCCTGAAGCCGGGAAGCCCAATGCGGTGGGGGGGACCCAACCGGTTGGCAATGTGGATCCGGATAGCGATGCCGGAACGGCGGCAACGGATACCCCTGTAACCGAATCGGCTTCGGCAACGCCTATGGATACCCAAGATGAGGCGGTGGCGTTGGGGAATATGCATCCGCAGGTAAGCCGTGAGGCGGTGCCCACCACGGATGACGGAGCTGTGATTCGGAAAGCCTTGGAAGAGGCCCGGTCCAAGCAGCAGTCGGTTCAAGAGGAATTGGGGGATGTGCATCAAAAAAAGGTCGCGACGGATGGACAATTGGAGAAGGTCAATGATGAATTAACGACTATTGATCAATTGATTAAAGATACCGAAGTTGAATTAGTGGCATTGAATCGGGACAATGATACTGTTCAGGCGGATATGATTGCTAATCAAACACAAATTATTATTGCCAATCAGCAAATTGCGATTGTAAATAAAACGGCTGAGAATGCGCGTGATAGAATCCAGAGTGCGCAACAAGCAAAAGATGACCGCAGCTTGAAATTGAAGGGACTGCTGGAAAAACGTGAGGCCTTAACGACCCGTCAAACCGAGGTCAATACGTCACCGGATGCGGTGTATGATGCGATTGATGAGGAATTGATGGCGGCGCAAGAGCAGTATTATGAGGTCTCCAAACAGAATTTGGACAGTCAGCTGAAGGATTTGGATGATGAATTCAATCACATTGGGGAGTCGATTGGCAGGCATAAGGCGAATGTGGCGGCTGTTGAGGGTGATATTGGCAAGTTAACCAATGAGCTAAAGGATATGGGGCAAAGTCATGAAGAATCATTGGCGGGTTTGGAACGTGAATTAAAGGCATTGGAGAGAGATCAAAATGAGAATAATAAAGCGTTGGGTGGATTAACGTCTCCATTGGGGGATTCGGGTCAATTGATGGCGTTGAATAATGAAAGAGATAAGATGGACTCCCAATTAGAAACATTGGTAAAGGAATTGGGTGAATTGGCTCCATCGGTCGAGGGGGTACCTGTGGGGGGCGATTTAGATGGGGCCATTCGCAAGTTGCAGGAAGCGTTGGATGAAAAAATAATGCTTCAGGAAGTATTGGCGGGCGAATTAGATGAACTCACAGCGAAAAAAAAGGCGTATGATAGTGCTCAGCAAGCGTTGGGAGCAATGCCAGAGGTGAATGTGGTCAAGGTTCAAGAAGAACTAGAGGGTAAAAAATCTGAATTAGATAAATTAAATCAAAAATTTAAAAATATTAATTCAATAAAAGATTGGGTGACGGCTCATGAAAATGCAAAATATAACCT
>JALQXX010000051.1 GCA_023262965.1 Candidatus Marinamargulisbacteria bacterium | reverse complement strand
ATCGCCCCCAATTAAAAAAAGCAACTCAACAGGCCCCCGTCGCATACAGACATTTAGCTGATTGTATTTATTCGTCATTTACGTATCTCCCTTTCGTGGTTTTAGCAATACATAAAGTGTACAAAACGGCGTATCGTTTTGTCTAGTTGCGGAAAAAATGGCATATACCCCCCATTTTTTAATCTACAAAAACAGCCAACACATTTTCAATATGCGTTTTTAACAAAACAGCACGATTACTGGATTCCCATGCCTGTTCCAATATCGGAAGAGCACCCGATTCAACCAATCGCTTACGATTATCGGGATGGTCAATCAGTGCCTCTAGCGCCCAAATGGCCTGTTTTTTTTGTTCATCAATTGTGGCTGTTTTTATCAAATCGATGAGTGCCGGAATGCCCCCCAAATCACCAATTATAAATTGATTCACTGGATGCTGAAAGGCCACGTTCCGCAATGCTGCAGCGGCCGCTTTTCGTGCCTCAACAGTGCCTGTTCGCACCACCGCAATGAGTGGTGCGATACCAGCCCTTTTGGCAATCGAGTCTTTGTTTGCATCATCCATAGCCAGATTTCGCAAGGCACCGGCCGCCGCGGCGTGTCCTTCGGGGGATCTTATTTGGAATAAACGAATCAATAAATCAATCCCCCCTTGTTCCACAATTTTTTCTCGATTATCGGCATTCATAGCCAGATTTCGCAATGCCCCCGCTGCCGCTACTTTTTCGTTCAAACCACCCATATTAAGCATGCGAATTAAGTGAACAATACCACGCTGCTCGGCAATAATCACTTGATTCACAGTGTTTCCGGCAAGATTCCCCAAGGCGTCTGCAGCAACACTCCGTACATCGGCCGGTTCCGTTTCTAACAAGTGAATCAGCCAAAAAATGCCCGCCTCATCCGCAATGCGTTCGTGATTGGTTGCATGCACGGCCAAATTTTGAAGTGCCATTGCAGCCGCTTTTTTGACACAGGCCCTGCCGCTTCGCAATTGCGCAATCAACACCGCTATACCACCTTCCTGCGCAATCTTTTCCTGATTGACCGAATGCTGAGCCAATTGCCCCAATCCAGTCGCAGCCTTCTGTTTATCCACATCACACCCATTTTTTAACTGTTGTATATAATGTAAAACAGTCTGTTCGGTTCGTTTTTGATCCGATAGTGATACACGATCCCCTTAGCCACCATGAATCAACGCCAAGTCGCGCTTTTGCGTGATTACGTCACGACGCCGGTGTGTGGTTTGCGTCCGTGGCTCCGGATTGTAATGCCCACCAATCACCGGTTATATTCCCCAACAAAGGCCGCTACACGCGCCTCATCCACCGGCTGGGATGCTGGAATCGCTAACGCGCGCCCCAACACGGTTAGTCCCAAATGCGCCAACTGCACCCGAAGTGATACGACCAGATTACTCCCCATACCCCCACTAACCGTAGCAATTCCCGCTATCTTCCCGTTAAAACAATCCCGCCAATGATCCGACCCCACACTAATCCAGGCCAACACATTGGTTAGTACGGGCGGAATCCCCCCATTATACTCCGGTGCCACAAACACATACCCCCGACATGCCAAACAGGTATCCATTAAGCCCCGCACCGCATCCGGAATCCCCCCCTCAGCCTGCTTAGCCGTTGTGTAAAGCGGCAAATCCATTGCCGGCACATCCACAATCACCGCTCTCACGCCAATGCTATCAAAGGCCCCCTGTATGGATTGCGCCAATCCCGCATTTTTACCCTGACTCGCTTGAAAAATGACATAATCCATGACTCACACCCCCACTGGTTTCAAACAATTCAAGGCGGACCCCTTAAAAAACCATTCCATTTGCAAGGGATTGTAGGTATGCGCACAGGCAATACGATCCACCTGACCATTGCCGTGATCACACACCAAGGTCAAATTCACCCCTTCCGAAAACGTGTCAAGTCCCAAAACCGCCAGCGTATCCGTTTCGTGAATCCGATCATAATCAGCGGGATTCACAAACGTTACAGCCAAAATACCCTGCTTTTTTAAATTGGTTTCGTGAATACGCGCAAAGGACTTGGCAATAATCACCCGCACCCCCAAATGCCGAGGCTCCATAGCCGCGTGTTCCCGCGATGAGCCTTCCCCATAATTCTCATCCCCCACCACAACAGTGCCAACCCCCTGCGCTTTGTACGCGCGGGCCACCATCGGAACGCCTTCATAACTGCCATGCGGCCCCATCACCTGATTGGTTTGACCCGTAAAGGCATTGACCGCACCAATGAGTAAATTATTTGAAATATTATCCAAATGGCCCCGATATTTCAACCAGGATCCCGCCATGGATATATGATCGGTGGTGCATTTACCGGCCACTTTAATCAGCAATCGCAGTTGTTTAAAATCCTCGGGTTGATTGGGTAAAAAAGGTTTCAATACCTGCAGACGCGTGGATACGGGATCCACCACAACGGTCACGGCATCCCCGGCATCGGAAGGGGCCTGATACCCCGCTTTGTCCACCAAAAATCCCTGCCGCGGCAGCTCATCGCCCTGAGGCGGATCCAATCGAATCGACTCACCGGCATCATTGGTAAGACTGTCCGTTAGGGGATTAAAGTCCAACCGCCCAGCCAGTGTCAGTGCCGTCACAATCTCCGGTGATGCCACAAAGGAGTGGGTATTGGGGTTACCATCGTTTCGCTTCGAAAAATTGCGATTAAACGAGGTAATAATGGCATTTTTTTGATTGGGGTCATTGGTATGCCGATCCCACTGACCAATACAGGGGCCGCAAGCATTCGCCAGAACGGTGCCCCCCATGGCTGAGAAGGTGTCCAACAAGCCATCGCGTTCAATGGTTTTACGAATCATTTCAGAGCCGGGGGTAATGGTCAGTTCGGACGTTACCGAAATCCCCTTATCCACCGCCTGCCGAGCAACGGATTCGGCTCGGGACATATCTTCATAAGACGAATTGGTGCAGGACCCCAACAACCCCACCGACACGGTTACCGGCCATTGATTATCGCGAACTGCTTGCGCAAATTGCGATATCGGCGTCGCCAAATCCGGTGTAAAGGGCCCATTAATATGCGGCTCTAGGGTCGACAAATCAATATGAATCACCCGATCAAAGTACCGTTCCGGATCCGCAACAACCGCGGCATCAGGCGTTACCATATCGCGATGGTCACTAACCAATGCAGCGACATCGGCCCGACCGGTAGCGCGTAAATAAGTCGCCATGGCCTCATCAAAAGGAAACACACTGGTTGTCGCGCCAATTTCCGCCCCCATGTTGCATATGGTCGCCTTACCCGTTGCCGATAACGATGCGGCCCCGTCCCCAAAGTACTCCACCACCGCATTGGTGGCCCCTTTTACGGTCAACAAACCGGCTAATTTTAAAATAACATCTTTTGGCGAGGTCCACCCCGACAAGCGGCCGGTTAAATGCACCCCGATAATGTAAGGGTATTTGAGTTCCCATGGCATGCCAACCATCACATCCACCGCATCCGCCCCGCCTACGCCAATGGCGAGCATACCCAAGCCCCCGGCATTCGGCGTGTGCGAATCGGTACCAATCATTAATCCTCCCGGAAACGCATAATTCTCTAATACCACCTGATGAATAATCCCCGCACCCGGCTTCCAAAAACCCATATGGTACTTGTTGGCCGCAGATGCTAAAAAATCATACACCTCTTTATTGGTCCCCAAGGCCGCATCCAAATCCGGCCCCGCACCCTCTTTGGCCAAGATTAAGTGGTCACAATGAATGGTTGTGGGAACCGCTACCGCAGCACGGCCACCTTGCATAAACTGCAATACCGCCATTTGGGCTGTTGCATCTTGCATGGCCACCCGATCCGGTCGAAATAAGCCGTACGATTCCCCCCGAACCAGCTCCGCATCCACCGATTCGTCATCGGCATGCACCATCAAAATTTTCTCGGTCAGGGTTAGGGGGCGGTTGCGACGGGCCTTTTGACGCGCGTATCGTGCCGTCAATGCCGCATACGCTTCCTTTACTGTATCGAAATTAACCATAGTGTACTACCTCCGTATACTCATGATACGAATGAGCCCCCCCCCATGTCAATCGGAAAGCTAACGCCGAAACCAGCCTGTAAATGCTACGGAAATCCCTCCAGATCCACCCATAGCCGTTCGCCAAAAAATTCGCTATACTACGGTGAAATGGATAACGCGATCGCCCTGTATTCAGTAACAAAAACCTTTATAAACGATCTTGTAACCCCCATATCAGCCTATCTCACCCTTCACAGCAAGGATTCCTTTTTTTTAGAAAGTGTGACCCACGGTCACCGGATTGGCCGATTCTCAATTATTGGGTACGATCCGCTATATCAGTTAAAGGGGTATGACGATCATGTTATTGTATCGCATGGTGCGACCCAAACCACCCTAATAGGCAATCCCATAACCATACTATCCGATTATCAGCGGGCCATTCAGCATGACGCTACCGGGGATAGCGCGACCATGCTTGGTTTTTTCGGTTACTT
>JALQXX010000004.1 GCA_023262965.1 Candidatus Marinamargulisbacteria bacterium | reverse complement strand
CAATTCCCCCCAAGGCGTCTAGAGTAATGCTGGGTATTGTGTCGCCTGTAATCGATAGGGATTTTGGTTCGGTGCCGGTCAATTCGGTTTCTGTTAATGATACGTCGCCCACAGAAACGGCGCTCATAACACTGGTGTCCGATAGCGACCAGTTTTTGGAATGCCATTCAATGGGAAATGTATTGGAGTGGGAGGTTATTTTGATAGCCACACGCCGATTAAGTGTGCCCGATAGGTTGGGGGATAGAAGAGTGCTGCTGGTCAGCTCCAAATCATTTCCAATATAATCGTCCATAATCATATGGCCATTCCATGTGCCCGTTGTGATGGTGCCGGTGCCGGTTAATGTGGGGTACTTTCCAAATAATCGATCGGCTGACACAGTGCCGGTGGATACATTCGTGGCGTTGAATGATGAAATGTCTTGGGCGTCTCCGCGAATGGTTGCCCATAATGTATCTTGAACAACGGCCAATGGGGGGGAATCGATGATAATTGGTTGCGAGATCACGGTATTCCCACTAACGCTTAAGGGGTGCGTGGGTGTATTCGTACCAATACCCACTCTCCCACGGGTATAGCTCGTATGCTTTGGGTATTTTTCCCATTTGGTATAGCCCAAATTCGTTAATTTAGAGCCATCACCAATCCATGCAGTTGCTTTAGCGGTGCCTTTTATAGTGAGACGATACGCATCCATGGGATCGGTGTTGATACCAATGGTGTTTGTATCGTGATTTAGAGAGATGATGGTATTAAACGCGTCCGTAGTGGTAGCGGCATTGCTGTATAGGACATAGCTAGCACGATGAAGGGGAATAATCAGGGTTTCACCATTTTCCACAGGGGGATTGGTGAGTGTGGTTCGGCTATCGTCGGTTACTTCCGATACCGTCAATCGGATATTCAAAGCGGTTGTTTCAAATAAATGGACCGGCAAGGTAGCGTCATCAATAGTCATATGCACCAGTCCATTTGTGGCGATGACAACTTGGCTGGTTTTAAAAACCGAGGTTTCATCGGGTGTAATTAATTCAAACATAATGGCGAGGGTTCCCCGTAGCGGGGCGGGGTTACCAGTGGCTGTATCGGTTGTTACAATAAAGGCATCCATAGCCATACGATTGGGGGCACTGGCAACAATAGGAATCGTTAGGGCGATCAATCCCACTAAAATAGTGCGCCACATGGATTGTGTGTATGGGGTCAATCGATTCATAATTAAAATTCCACAGGGCCAATGGCGTAATAATCGGTTCCGGTATCGTGAACATGAGCAAGTAATGAAAAAGCATGTGTTTTTGTGGGTAATGTACCGGGTTTTATACCTTTTTCCCACTTTACGGTGTCGGGGAATGTAATTTTACAGGCGTCATTGGTACTGGTTACTAAAATAGTGAACACATACATGCCGTCATTTTCTGGATCGGTGAATGTGACGTTGTTTTCAGTGCGGCAATTGCTGATGTGATATTTGCTTTGAGCATTCCAGTCAATAGGGGTGCTTGATGCCTCCAATGTGCCATACGACGTATAGATTGGTCCCTCAATAATACTGTTGCCTTTAACATGTAATGCGGCCTGAGGGGATTCATCCGCACGGAGTCCAATACCCAATTTGTCCGATAAAAAAACCGGTCCATCAAAATAACCAGCCCAATTTCCATCGTTCGATGATTGTGAGGTTCCATAAATAGATGCCGCAATGCCATTTTCGAGATACCCAACAACCCCTTCAACCAGTGTGGTATCCCCATTTTTTAATGTGGCATGAACCCCTTTTGAAGGGGATGTGACATTAGTAATGGTACTTTGAATCCCAATTTCATCGGATTCAGCACGAATGCCAATCTGACTGGCATTCACAGTAATGCCCGTTTGTGCGCCAAGGGATTGAATGCCAATAGCCCCACCGATTCCGTGTATGCCAATGCCGCCATCAGGGTCGGTGGATGTGCCGACAATGGTTTTGGCATAAATGCTGCCATTTACATCCAATTGGGATTGAGGTTCGGCGGTGCCGATTCCTACAAAGCCTTCTACAATCAATCCATTATTAGGGGCTCTTTTTTGTCCTGCAAAACCCGATCCAATGGCCATACTGGCGTTTTCCCCACCAATATCCAAGCTATTTTTAGGGTCGGATGTACCAATTCCCAATTGGTCGGATACATATATTTTTTTGGCTTTAAGGGTGCCTAAAGGGTCTGTAGCCGCTGTAACGGTGGGGGATGTAGCGTCAAGATTAGGGCCAATAATAATAAATCCCTCGCCGTTATCATTTTCACCAAAGCTAATGGATTGACTGAGATTACCAAAATAAACGCCGCCATTTTCCGTTAAAATATTGCCCTTAACATGAAGTGTGGCTAGGGGGTTTTTGGTATTGATTCCCATAAAATGGTTGGTGTCATCCCAGTACATATAGGAACTATCGCCGGCAATGATGGTTTCGCCGGTTGTCAGTGATTTGCCGTACAAAATGGCGTTGGCTAATCCATCCAAATTGGTTAAGCCGGTACCTCCTTTATCGACACTTAAGACGCCATCCAAGGCATTGACCGAAATAGACCCATCGGCTAATTTATCGGATGTAATCGATTCGTCGGTGATTTTACTGCCATCAATGGACCCGTCTTGTAGGGCGGTTCCCGGTATGGAATTGGGGGCAATACGATCCACGGGGAGTGGATCGGTGGTTAATTTTTCCCAGGGTATGGATCCATCGGCAATCAAACGCGAATCAATAGCATCATTGGCAATATCCTCGTTTTTAATGGTGCCGTCTAGGATTTTATCGGAGGTGATGGTCCCAACAGCAACAGCAATAGCGGCATCGATGGCGTCATCGGCAATATCGTCGGCTGTAATCGATAAATCTTCAATTTTATCACTGGTTATGGCATTCTCTTGAATGTGTGATCCGGACAAGCTATTTAATGCAATGGCATCTCCCCCAATGCTATTATCCGCAATATTAATTGCTTCAATCGCGCCATCCGCAAGATCGGCGCTCGTAATGGTGCCATCAATAATATGCTCTGATGTAATCAGGGGGGCGGTCAATGCTAATTTGTCAGAAGTAATGGCCTTGTCGGCGATATTTGCGGGTACAATCGCATTGTCTGCTAATCGCGTGCCGTCGATTGTTCCAGAAGCAATGTGGCGTTCTACAATGGCACTATCCGACACGTGACGTGCTTCAATAATGTTATCGGGCAAATGCGTACCCTCAATGGCATTTTCTGCAATTTTGGCACTCACAATGCTGTTATCGGCAATGCGATCATTTGTGATGGTAGCGTCGTCAATGTGAATGCCCTGAATGGCATTGGGGGCAATATGCTCCGATGTAATGGATTCATTCACAATGTGCGTTGTATCGACGCTACCATCGGCCAGATGACGATTTTCAATCGCACGTTCGCTAATGTGTTGCATTTGAATAGCGTTGTTGGCAATATTATCGGGGCCAACGGTTTCGCTAGCAATATGATGCGATTGAATAGCGTTTACCGCAATGTTGACACTGGTAATGGCGCCAACGGCAATATCGCTTGAGGTAATGCTCTCATCCACAATTCGACTCGAATCAATGGTATTTAAGGCCAGCTTTTCATTGGTGACGGCCTTGTTTACAATATGACGGGTGGTAACGGCATTATCGGCGATATTTTTTGATACAATGCTACCATCCCGGATATGCTCCGATGTAATGGCATTATTTTGGATTTTTTCGGTTGTAATAGCATCGTTGGCGATTTTTTCGGCTGTAATAGCGCCGTCTTGAATCTTGGATCGTGTAATGGCATACGGCACTAATTTATCGCCGGATATCGATTCATTTTGAATGTCTGCGGCGGTAATGCTTTCGTCTTTAATGGAGAGTCCCGATACACTGCCCTCGGGTAAATAACCCTCATTGTCGCTTACGTAAATATGTCCAGGTGTAGAATGTAACGATGTACTATGCCCGTCAAGCTGGATGGCAGAAATATTGGTTAATTGACTACCATCTCCAATAAAATACGTGGCTTCAACGGGGCCGTATACGGATAGGGTGACATCGGGTTGGGGCAATCGATTGATACCGACATTGCCCTCGGCAAAAATTAAAAATTGAAAAGGGCTGGTTGATTCACGTTTCTCTTGTCCATCCGAAAAAATAATGGTTCCGGGATGGGCAATGGTAATGTTGCTTCCCATCGCAACACTATAGTCTGCATTAACGGTGTTGTTACTACCGCCCAGTATTGTGGCGTAATTGCCACGTATTGTATTCGAATGTCCCGAAACAATGGTGCTAAAATTGCCGGATTCAATGGTATTCCCGCCCTCCGAAGAAGACCCCCCGCCAATAATCGTCGAAAATGTGACGCCGTCGCGAATGGTATTGGACGATCCACCAACAATAACGCTGGATTTCCCGCTATTGGTATTGGATTGTCCGCCAATAATGGTTGTGTTTTCGGCATCCGCTTTTCCAGAATGCCCAAATACCACACTGTTAATCCCAATATTGGCATCATCCCATTCATCCGTATCGGCAAATCCGGCACGAAAGGCGGTTTTTTTGGGATACCATATTAACCGTGTTCCGGTTCCACGGACCGATAAATCCGGCAATTCACTGCCCAGCGAATAGCCTTTGAAAACAACGTTTCCGCTGGTGGTTAGATGATCGGTAATATTGTCGGGTGAAATGCCCCCAATACCGACATTGCCTTTCGATGTTACGTACACGACATTTTTAGTTTTATCACCTTCGGCATGTAGCGCATGCGGATCAAAATCAGCGACATAATCCAATTGAACCCATTCATTGTTTCGAAACCCCTGAAATTGGTTCTCCTTGAATCGAATCATTCCATTGGATTCAACGGCCGAATCCCCCAATAAAAGCCCCCCATTGACATGAAATTCAGCAGCAGGCGCCCGTGTATTGATACCAATTGATCCAGTAGGTGATAGAAACACAATGGATTCCCCAGTGGATATCGAAAAACCATTGCTCGACTCACTGTGAATGCCATTGGTTGATAGGGTGGTTTTACCCACGCGCAAGGAAGCTACGGTTAAACGGCCGTCGGCCTCAATATTCCATGAGGGCGATTCAATCGCTAAGGTATGATTGCCCGTAATAATGGTTGACCCCAAAAGCGTTATATTGCCAGATACAAAATTTTCCCCTTTCAATGTGGCGCCATCTAAGGTTAATGTGGGATCAATATACGCATTGTCAATGCGCGTTGCTTGCCATGTTCCGCTGGTGATGGTTCCCAGACCAGTAATATTGGGGTAGTCGCCAACCAATCGATCGCTATGCAGTGTTCCAGATGACAATTCATTGGCATTTAAATTGGTAATAAAGGATCCATCGCCTTTTAAATACGTGGCATTGAGGGTTCCCAAAACGGTTAAATTGCCGCTAATAACCGCATTCCCACTAACCTCTAAAAACGCCGAGGGCGTGTCGGTATTAATCCCGACATTGCCGCCATCGTAATAAATATCGCCAGGGGTATCGGATTGCGACCAAACAAGCCGTTCATCGGATATTTGAATATTGGTCAGTTGGGATCCATCCCCAATAAATTCGGTGGCATTCACCGTGCCATTCACATCCAGGGTATACGCGGGGTCTTCCGTATTAATACCCACACGCAGGTTTGTTTCATCCAATTTAAGTAGGCTTTCATTGGCCAATCGATTGGCATAATTGGCGCGTTCGCTATGAAAGGCGTATGGGGTTGACTTTAAGTCGATAAATGTGGGGGCTAATGGTTGATTGTTTTGGTAAGGGGCAAACCCAATACGCAAATCCAGATTATCAAAAATGGCTGGGTCAATGGGGTTTGTTTGGCCGATAACGGTGGAAAATTGGCCATTGGTAATTGGAATACGGGATTGCTTCTCGGACCAAAGTGAATCGGTGTCGTTGTCTGGATGGTAAATACCAATAATCATATCCAGTGTCCCCGTATAATTGCTAACCCCATTCACAAAGACACGGGCCTGAACCACCATGGTTGATGGCGACGCGCTCCAAATACCAAAAGATAGTAGGGTCAGGATTACCAGCAATACAATTTTATTTTGGTTCATTTGTTTATCAATACGTTAACAATCATTATTGGATTTATTCCCGATTTGGGTTGTGGTTAAACATGGTAGGGGATTATGGCTATGGTTGTTGAATGAATTTTTTAGACAATGGTGTGGTGGATATATCGTATACAATGCCCATCATCCATTGATTTTCGGTGATGGCATCAATGGATTGGGCCCAACCGACGTTAATATGAAGGGGCTCCATGCTAAATCCAAGGCCGGCACTGAATCGATTGTGATCCAATCCCAATCGAATGGGCAAATAGTCGGTAATATAATGCGAAATACCGTAATGCAAGGTGGGGTGTGTGGCAATTGTATTTTTATTGTGAATAATCGCAATATTCATCCGTGTTTGAGGGGATATGTCTACGGATACCCCCAGCGCGGTTATGGGATCGGGTGATTGAAGTGCGTTTCCGGATGAGGGGGTGTTGGAAAAATTTTGAATGGACGCGCCAGCGGTGAGTCCTGGTAATAAGGATACCTGTATGCCAGCAAATTGTTTGAGTGCGTTTAATTGACGATCATCTAACCGAAGGATTTGATAATTGGCCCCGACGCCAACATAAACGCCCCAAAAACGTTTGGCCAAGCACACCGATACATGATGAAATTCATAAGGAACCGTATCGTCCAGATTCACAATCACATCATTATCGGATCGAATGGACCGTTGAATATTGGGTAGGTAAGCGCCCAAATAATGGATGCCCAGATTGATCCCATATATGGGAAATGTAAAGGCCATGGCGTTGTAGTCAATTCCCAAATACCGACTGGCCTGAAAGGCGATGCTTTGCTGATCGGTAATGCTGGCGGGATTTTGAAGCATAAATTCGATGCCTTCTTGGGATGCGGTTGCGGATTGCCCCAACCCCAAGTTGGTGGCCGATAGATGGGGGTTGAACAGGGGGGTGTCTTGAGTGGTTAAGCCCCAGCCGGCCATACTGATGAGTAGAATGCCGCCAATCTTACTTAAGAATGACATATTGTTTATGGCGAATGGTCTTGGATTCTGTTATAAATTGACTCATCAAAATATACAATTGCGGGGGTAATTCCTGAAGAACATGATTGGGGATTAGGTTGAATTGGCATTCCCCCGCAGCGCTCACACGGGGGGTATTGGCCTCGTACTGGTGCTGCCACACAATGGCCCCGGTGGGGGAAATCAAGTAATAATGGGATTGATGGGGCATGGTCGCGACATAATTAATCGCCAAGCCATCACGGGATTGAATCAATGGATTGGGGCCAACCCGAATGGCTTGGATGTCAAAATTAATGCCATACAGGCAGGTACTTAGGCCAATAATACACCAATACAGATATCGCATTCTGGGGGGTATTATCGATACAAATGCCCCCATGCGTTAATGCGACTGGGGGCTAGTTTAATGGCGGGCTATCTACAATTGTTGGGATGATACATGCGATGGCAGCAGGTTTAAGGATACCAGTAGATCCTTAGCGGCTGCACAATAAATCGCAGATTCATGGGCGCTGTAGTTAATCAGACAATTCCGAAGTGGGGTAATTGCTGTTATGCTTGACGTAATATCGTCGCTGGCATTGCGTACAATGGTGTTTAACGCATGAAGCGCATGCTGTATCAAGTGCGCGGGGGATTTTTCATGTTTCATAGGGCTTTCTAAAACGTGTTGATTTAAATTGCTGAATAAGCGGGGGATCGCATTCCAGTCAATGGCCTTTTGAATCACAATGGCATGATCCGGTGATCCCGATACGATGATGCTATTCAATGCGATCAATGCATTGAATTGCGCATAGGCATTTTGCTGATTGTTGATGAGACATGTCAATAGTTCAATGCCCCCCAAGGAACAAATTTTTTTAGCGACGTCTGGATGCATGCACAGGTTGCCTAATATCACAATACTGGCGATTGATGGTGTGTCTGCATCACATGAAACGGTTGAAGGGGGTATGGCGTGGTAAAATATTTTTAAAATTGTGTCATCTTTTTTTAGAATGGTGTTCGCCGCATTTAATGCCGATGTAAAAACCGCTATTTTAATAGCACTGCTTATGCGTTGTTCATCCTCAAACATGGTGTTGAGTGCATCAGTCAACCCATTGGATAGGAGTTTTTCGTGACTGGAGGGATTTTTTGTCATGAGGGTCATCATGAGACGGGTAATATCTGCCAGAAGATCCGGCTCTGAATTATTCAAAAGGGGGATCAAATGGGTATTCGCATCTGTTAAAATATTGGATTTGTACCACAATAATAACTCATCATTTTTTTTTGACAAATATAGTAATTTTAATAATATATGTACCGCCACTTTTTTATCGGAAGGAATACCGCTCTTTAATACCCCTGTGAGTGCTGCAATGGTGGCTTCGTTGACCATGTCACACGAGCCGGGTGGACTGATTAAATCCACCGCTTTAATTTTTTCTGTCTCGGAAAAGCCCGGTTCGGTCGTAACGGATTGGATTAAGTCGGATGTGGGTATCAGCGTTCTGTTGGGGGATGGGGAACGCCGATTAGCGGATGTAGCGCGGCCGCTTGCAGCAGGTGATTGATTACGGAGTGTCTCTAGTTGGGGGCCGCTTCTTTGTGATAGTTGAATGTTTATTGACCTTATTTTTTTCTCCAATTATTTTTAAAAAAATACAATAGATTTTAAATTTTGTCAACTTTTTTATAGTTGGGGCCAGCACTGCAACAATCTGTTTTGCGAAATTCTTGCTTAAATATGGCCGTAGAATTACTATGGTACATATGAAAAAACTGGCACTTTTGGATGAGAAGCAAAATATTTGTCATGCAGTTTCTGATATTTTTTTTGATAAATCAAAGATTAATCGCTACAAAACACTAGTTGATTATTGTAAGGCTAACGATCTTGTTTTGGATGATAAAGAGCATTTGTTATTCATTAAAAAAATTGAAAAAACAATCTATGAGCACGTGGTGTATTATGCCTATTTAATGTACCACTACATGATGGTCTCCAATGATTGGGGGGAGCCGGGTGAGCAGCAAGTCAAAGCGGCGTTTTGTCGAAACGTGTTGTCTATCGATCCGCAAACGCATTTAACGGCCGAGCATTCCGATGAATTTTCAAAAAAAGTGGCCCATACGATCAAAAAACTGGGTATTCATTCAATGACTGCGGAAGCGGCTAAGCAGCAGCTTCGCACATTTAAATTCAAATTGTTTGGTAAGAGTATGGATGCATTTAAGGCCATGCATCTGAATCAGTATTTGGTTTTTGCGGGGTCTCAGAAATTTTTGCACGTGGGTCAATATGGGCGTCATTTTGAAATTATTATGGGGCGTGGTACCCAAAAAGAGTACCATGGGTACCTTGTTACATTTATCAACAAAGAGTATATTCGAACCCCAAATAATGTTATGTCGATGGCAGCGATTATCGGGCGCAATAATGTGTACATTCGGTTGGATGTACTGCAAATTATTTTTTCTCAAAAATGGTTGCAAATTTTTGATTATGATGATTTGGATATTATGACCATTTACACGGATATTTATTGGAATATTGCTGAAGGTCTTAAACAAAAAGTCTTGGAATTATGGAAAATTTCATCTAAAAAACAGTTGGTTCAAAAACAGAATGCGTTTATTAATGATATGGCGGATATCATTTTGCACCATGAATTGGGGCACGGTATTATACAAAACACGGTTCTTTCGGGGGAAACCAATGCGATTGGTGAAGCAACCAAATTATATGGGGAAACCATATATACGGCTATGTTGGAATTTCTTGCGGATGTGGCGCCATTGAACGACGGTTTGCGAGGCCCCCTTCAACACATGATTGCTTTAAATCAAACCGATCCGGATCGGGCCAAACGTCTGTATCTCATGTACATGTCAGATACCTGGTTTTACAATACGGATGATGTGTATATGTACACGTATTCCGATATAATGGCACTGTTTTTGTCGCGGTATATAACAGTAGATCGGATTGATTTTGACATGATGGCAACGGATTTAATGTACCCATCCCATCAATCGACATCATTGATTTCCCAATTGATACAGTTATACAATGCGGATATTCAAAAAATTAAATCGATTTGTGAACAGGCTACATATACGGTTGCGGGTAAGCCAGTAAAATACCCGGTCATTCGGGAATTTTTAATAAGTGAATTTCGAAAAAATGATGGGTATGTGCATGTTGATACGTCAGCGTTTTTGGTGCCCTATTGGACCAATGTATTGGGGTATATTCAGACCATATCCAATGAATCCGATTCATTTGACACGTTTTTAACCACACAAAAAGATGCCTTAATGCGGGCGGTTATGACGCTAACCTGTGGTCCTTCTGTAGCAAAGTATTACAATTTTGATCCCAGGTCATACGTTTGTGAGCGCATGGCGGCGGTAAAATACTTAGCCGTTGATACTACTGAATAATTTGGTGTTTCAAATAGCGATCGAGTTGGCCCAAAACGGTTCCGGTGCCTAATGCAACGCATGATAGCGGATCATTGGCAATACGAACGGGAATATGGATATGATTTTGAATATGATCGGATAGCCCTCGAAGTAAGGCCCCCCCACCGGTTAAGGTAATCCCATTTTTGTAAATATCCGCAGATAGTTCGGGCGGGGTTGATTCCAATGTGCGATGAATAGCCGCAAGAATGGCGTGAATGGCGCCATCAATGGCATCGCGGATTTCCATTGATGAAATGGAAAAGGTTCGGGGTAGTCCGGATAATAAATCACGGCCAGATACGTCGGTATTTTTTTCGTTTTGCAAAGATAAAGCCGAACCAATGGTCCATTTAATGCGTTCGGCACATCGTTCGCTAATAAGCAAGTTATAATGTTTTCGGCAATGCTGAATAATGGATTCGTCCATTTTATCCCCCGCAATACGGATCGACTCGGATAATACAATACTCCCCATTGAAATAACCGCGACTTCGGTGGTTCCGCCACCAATATCCACAATTAAGCGTCCCATGGGCTCAAAAATATCATGTCCGGCACCAATTGCGGCAGCTAACGGTTCATCGATTAAAAAACACCGGTGGGCACCCGCCATGTGAGCCGCGTCACGTACGGCACGTTTTTCAACGGATGTAATCCCATACGGAATGCCAACAACCAATTGGATGCGTTGATAAAACCGTGGGTTGGTTAAGCGTAAAAAATGCTGTAGCATGGCCTGGGTTGTTTGATAGTCCGAAATGACCCCATCTCGAAGAGGGCGAATGGCTACAATGGATGTGGGTGTTTTGCCAACCATATCGTAGGCTTTTTCACCAATAGCCAACACTTTTTGATTGTGTTGATTCAAGGCGACAACGCTGGGTTCCCGTATTATGATACCGTAATTATGTTTGTATACCAGTGTATTGGCGGTTCCAAGATCAATCCCAATATTACTATGAATAAAACGCGTTACGGATACTGCCATGCGTTGACTATACCATAACCATATAATAATTTTAATAATCGACGTAAGGGGAGCCCCATGATGGTGGCGCGGTCCCCCCAGGCAATGTGAATAAAGGAGGGATTGTCTTGAATACCATATCCACCGGCTTTATCCAATACAGGATAACGATGAATGTAGTCAATTAGTATGGATTCGGGAACCAGTGATACTGAAACAATAGCGTAATCCACACAATACAGCCATATATTACGATGGGTGTCCCATAAAACACAGGTTGATATCACCCGATGGGTTGTTCCCATAAACGCCTGTAACTGGTAAAGGGCCTGGGACGAGTCCGCGGGTTTTCCAAGAATGCGACCCTGCCATTCAACAACGGTATCCACGCCCATAATAAGACCCGAATAGCCCGAATACGATGCCGTTACTTTCTGTTTTGTGCAGCGAACGGCATAACGAATCCCGCATTCGGGGTACTCTGGGGAGGGTTCAACCGCTAACAGATTGGGAATGGCAATAAAAGGGACACGGTATTGACTGAGTAAGTCATGTCGTCGTGGTGATGATGATGCAACCCATAATGGCAGCAAAACACACCCTATCGTGCCGTAATATAGGTATCAATACGCATTTTTTTAAAGCGTTGCACCGCATCTTTAGCGGAGTTGAATGATTGGAATGCGCCGACTTGAATCTGATAACGGGCACCGGATGCGACATCCCCTCGATCCAATATATACCCATCAATATTTTTCTTTTTTAAAGCATTCAACGCCTGAATGGCGTTGGGTTTGCTCGTAAAGCTCCCGGCAATAACACGGTATAACAGGGGTTGGGTAGCGGATGGTGACGGATTCGCAATAGGGGATGGGGTTATGGGTGACGATGCAATTTGTGGTGACGATACGGGAGGCGTCACATCGGATGGCGGGGTGGATAGTACGGTTGTATCCGGCTCAATGGTAAGGGGAGCGGTCTCGGGTATGGTGTCCCAACCATCAACAGAAGGTTGGTCTGTTAAGGAGTTATCTAACGATACAATGTCATTTGAAAAATCGACAACCGGTGTTCCAATATCAATAATACGTTTACCTATTTCCAATAATCCAAACGTAATAAAAATAATCAACGTCAGTCCAATAAACAAGGCGATACCCGTTTTTGCCCAACTAAATGTATATGTATTTTTTTCGGTTAATGCATTTCCGACCCCATCATCAAATGCAAATTCATTGTCAACCGAAGATTGCTTTGTATAATCTGTATTCATTTGCTATTAGTATATCATATGATCGGTATTGAGGCACTCTAAAAATGATTGATTGTGGCCGTATTTTTTTGTACAGTGCACAGAGTAATGGTAGTTATCACCGTATTTTATGATGGTCAATGCCCGGCATGTTCGGGGTTGATGGGTTGGGCTGTCAAGCGGATGATTCCAGGACGGGTGTTGTGGTGCTCCTTGGACGTTCCTCAGGTGCGGGAATCCATTCCCGATTCGATACGTAACCTTGATACGATGATTGTTTACAATCATAATCGGTCTCTGTGGATCATTAAATACGCAGCGGTTACGCATATTGGCATGCAAATGGTGTGGCCCTGGCGGTTACTGGCGGTTTTATTAAGGAGTATTCCGGTACAATTGGGGGATACACTGTATGATTGGATTGCTAAAAATCGATACCGATGGCGGTCTAAAAACCGTTGTTCTTGTTAATGGAAAATCGTTTCGTTGGATTTTTTATAGGGATATCACTATAATATAGGAATCATGTTTAGACCCCGAAGACTTAGACGTAACCCAGCCATACGTGATATGGTGCAAGAGTTTCGTTTGCATAAAAATGATTTTGTTTTACCTATTTTCGTCCATGATCAATTGGAAAGTACCCCGATAGCGCATTTGCCGGGGCACCAGCGGGTTGATGCAATTTCACTGATGGCTCATTGTGAGCATATCCTTACCAAAGGAATTCGTGCTATTGCGTTATTTCCTGTTATTGATTCCGATAAAAAATCCCCTGAATGCGATGAGGCGGTAAATCCCGACAATTTGGTATGTCAGGTAACGCGGCGCATCAAAAAAGCATTTGGTGATGATATTATTGTTTGTGGAGACATTGCCTTGGATCCCTACTCATCATATGGCCATGACGGGATTGTTAAAAATGGCGCAATTGTCAATGACGATACCCTGGATATTTTGGCAAAAATGGCCTGTAATCAAGCGGCGGCAGGGGTGGATATTGTGGCTCCTTCCGATATGATGGATGGTCGAGTATTGGCTATTCGGGACGCTTTGGATAATGATGGTTATCACGATACATTGATCATGGCGTATACGGCGAAATATGCCTCTCATTTATATGGGCCATTTCGGGATGCGTTGGCGTCATTGCCCCAGTTTGGCGATAAAAAAACGTATCAAATGAATTATAGTAATCGCTATGAAGCCGCTATTGAATTGGATTTGGATGTTGCGGAAGGTGCGGATATTATTATGGTCAAGCCAGCAACCTTGTATTTGGATATTATTTCGGATTTTAGAGCGTCAACCCCATTACCTGTGGCCGCTTATCATGTTAGCGGGGAGTATGCCATGCTGCATTCAGCGGCCCGTGATGGGTACATTGATTTTTCAGAAGCGTTATACGAAAGTTTAACGGCGATTAAGCGTGCCGGTGCCTCGATTATTGTAACGTATGGGGCATTGGATATTGTGGATATACTACAGTGACCAAACAGGTATTGGAAACACTCACTCCGGGCATGCAGCTGGTATCCAATGGCAATTCGGTCTATACCGTTACAGAATCGTTCGCGAATCAATTCAAATCGGGAGATAAGGTGTATTGTATTGATGGCGAATCGGAGCCAATCATTATTCCCAAAGAGGACATTGATGCGCTGGATAAAATGATGCGGAATGCGCAAAACGGATTTGAATCACTGGCTACCTTGGATGCGTCGGTTATTGATGCGTTTTATGGATATGTGTTGGCATATCTGTCCGATGACAATCGATGGCAAACCATTCAATCGATTAATAATCATGATGTTGAGAATGCTCAAAAAAAAGGGCGGTCGACAACACGGTTAGTCGCGGATGATCGTTGTCGAAAAAACATGATTGAGTGTGTTAGAAGCATTCAACAACAGGCTGTGTCGATAAACGATGTCGTTCAACAGAGGCGGCATGATGGGTGGGTGGCAACGGTTCAGGCAAGTCCCTTAGGTATTGTTGGGTTTGTATTTGAAGGCCGGCCGAATGTGATTGTGGATGCCACGGGTTTATTGAAATCGGGAAATGCGGTTGTGTTTCGGGTTGGTAGTGATGCCTTACAGACAGCCGTGGCTATTATGAATACAGTGATTTATCCGGCGTTGGATGCGGCCGGCATATCTCGGCACGCTATTCAACTCATAGATTCGTCGCAACGATCCGCTGGATGGGCATTATTTTCCCATTCAGATATTGGGTTGGCGGTGGCACGAGGCAGTGGTAAAGCGGTGCGTATGCTCAGTAGTATTGCACGCCAATCAGGCATTCCCGTTAGCGTGCATGGCACGGGTGGGGCTTGGATGGTTACCAGTGCGTTCACGGATGGTCGTCGCTTACACGATGCGATTGTTTGTTCCTTGGATCGCAAAGTGTGTAACACCTTGAATACGCTGTGTGTATTGGAGTCGGAAATGTCCCGTCAGCTTCCGATTATACAGGCGGCGTTGGCAGAAGCGGGCGATCATTTAGGGGCGTCGTTTAAGGTGCACGTTGAATCCAGCACACGTCGGTTTTTATCGCCGGAGATGCGTGAGTCGTATGTTACGGTGCATCGTGCCGCGGGGGTTTGCGATGAATATCAGTACGACACCATTGATCGAAGTGAGCTGGGGCGTGAATGGGAGTGGGAAAAAACCCCCGAAATCAGCCTGATTGCGGTTGCGTCAATCGATGAAGCGGTGGCTTTATTTAATCGGTATTCACCGCAATTTATCGCTAGCTTGATTTCGGATTCAGCATCGGAACAATCGTCTTTTTTTAAGGCGGTCAATGCCCCATTTGTGGGGAATGGCATGACGCGTTGGGTAGACGGCCATTATATTTTTCATACGCCAGAATTGGGATTATCCAATTGGGAGAACGGTCGATTATTAGCTCGATCGGGTGTGTTAAGTGGGGATACGGTGGTGACCCAGCGTATATATATGGAGCAGGCGTTATCGCGTCTAAAACGATGACAATAGGGTATCGTCAATTGGGGGCATCGGGTCTTAAATTGAGCCAGTTATCATTAGGGTCTTGGGTGACCTTTGGTAATCAAGTCGATTGTGATATGGCGTATGATTTAATGACGTATGCGTATGATCAGGGCATCAATTTTTTTGATAACGCGGAGGTGTATGCGCAGGGAGAATCCGAGCGATTGATGGGGGCTGTTTTAAAAAAAACCGGATGGGGGCGGGATACATTTTGTGTGTCATCGAAAGTGTTTTGGGGCGGTGATAAACCGACCCAGCGCGGGTTATCTCGAAAACATATTCATGATGCGTGTCACGGCGCTTTAAATCGCTTAGGCGTGGATTATTTGGATTTGTATTTTTGCCATCGTCCGGATCCGGATACCCCTATTCGTGAAACGGTTATGGCGATGAACGATTTAATTGTTCAAGGAAAGGTACTGTATTGGGGCACGTCGGAATGGCGTCCTAATCATCTGATTGAGGCCCATAAACTGGCCCAAAAATACGGGTGGCATGCGCCGATTATGGAGCAGCCGGAATACAATCTCATGAATCGTTCCAATATGGAAGTTCAACTAAAACCGGTATTGGCAACTTACGGCATGGGAACAACCACATGGTCGCCATTATGCTCGGGATTTTTGAGTGGCAAATATCAACACGGTATTCCGAAAGGCGCACGGTTTGGTTTGCCCGACTATACCTGGCTTGCCGATCGCTACTACAGTGATCAAGGCCGTTTACGGATTCAACAGGTGGACCAATTGAAAGCCATTATTGAGCCGCTTGCGGAATTTACAATGGCGCAAATAGCCATTGCCTGGTGTTTATTGAATCCGCAAGTATCCACGGTTATTTTGGGAGCATCCAATCGGGCGCAATTGCAGGAAAATGTGGCGAGTGTGGGGGCTATAGCGGCCTTAACCCCCGATATTCAGGCCGCTTTGAATCGGGTGTTTCCGTGTAACCCACATTCTTGCTAAAAAGACAGATCATTACAGGGCATATTTACGGATATTCGCTACAAATTCGTGCGATTTATCCTCGGGGAGTGTAATAATTGGATCGGATAATGATGTGCCTGTTGGTGATTGAACGGTGCATGCAATCAATGTGGCATCATCTGGTTTGATTTCAGGCCATTTTGAATCATTCAATTTATCAAGAAATGCTGTCCTTTTTTCTTCAATCTTTTTCTTTGTTTCAGTAAAACATACCGTTGGAATACGCTCGATTAATTTTTCCCAATTATCAAATGTGGTATTCCAAAATTTTAAAAATCCATCTTTCATTGAATTTTTTTGTGGCTGGTTTTCAATGTCATGACATACATGATCAAGGCTAATATTGTCCCAAATACCATCGCTACCTGCGTATATCGCGTCGCCGTCTTCCAGTGTTAGCTGGCCTGTTTTAATCAATGGATCATCCAGCACCGCAGAAATGTTGGTTTCCATTGATCGTATTTGCAGCGGGCATGGCACAATATATCGATATAATGTATTAACATCGTTTGTTAAAAAATCTCTCCATTCAAGTTGAGGTGTTTGTATACCGGTAGAATAATTGTGAATCAAGGCGCCATTACGCTTCACAATAAATCCGGAATCACCCATTATGTAATAATGAAGATTCTTATTGTTGTCGATGCATAAACAGGTGAATGTTGTTGAGGGAATTCTTAGCGGACTGTCATTTTGCGTTTTTGTTATTATGCTTTTAAAAACAAATTTAATGAATTCTTTAAGCTTTTCCCCTGTAGATTTGCTAAGATTGTCAAAATTAAAATTTTGACCTATTGTGATAAATTGGCTTATAATTTTATTATGAATAAATGACGGTGTTTCAGTTGATTGAGCGCCGGATACGCCATCACATACAATCATCATTGTACCAAGAGCCGTATCAAACACAGCGGCACCATCTTCGTAGTTATGGTGGCTTTCTTTATGATTAGCAGCGACTATTCTGGCGCTGCATCGTGCAAACGTGCCCATTTTTCTAAGTAGAATCGTATATTTTTGTTGCCCCAAAATAGAGTTGGGGTGAGTGTAAATAGGCGGTTGAAGATTTGTTGTGGGGGTATCCATTAACAATTTTCTCGGTTTTTTAGTAGGAGACGCTGCCCCAGACGCTGCCCCAGACGCTGCCCCAGATGCTGCCCCAGATGCTGCCCCAGATGCTGCCCCAGACGCCGCCCTCCGTTTTCCTAGTTGTATGTATTGATTATTCGTTTTGGATAGTAATTGCATATTAAACTCCTTTTTAATTCAATAAAATAATAATATAAAAAATAATTAATTAAAACAATTTTTTTTTAATAACTTGATTTATTGAGGGCGTGGCGAATGTCGCAGCATTTTGATATACTGCCAGTTATAATGAATCAAACAAAAACGTTCACAATGATATCGCAGGGGTGTCGGTTGAATCATGCAGAATCGGCCGTTATCCGGCAGGCACTCAATGCGAAGGGATTGTCTGAAGTGGGAATGGAACACGATCCGGATATTGTTATTGTTAATACATGCACGGTTACTGAAAATGGGGACAAAGATACCATTCGCTTGGTGCGCAAAATTAATCGAACATGCACTCAACCCGCTATTGCGCTGGTGGGTTGTCAATCGCAGATGCAGTCCCAACAGTTGTCCGATCTGCAGAATGTAAAATGGGTGATTGGGAATGCCAATAAATCCCAAATTGCCCCCATTATTTTAAATGAATCCAAAGGTATTTATGTTGAAAAAATTGCCTCGACTCCCTTTTCCCAGGGATACTCCAGTTTTGATCCCAGTCATTGTCGGGTGAACCTAAAAATTCAGGATGGCTGTGATTTTTATTGTTCGTTTTGTGTGATTCCGTTTGCGCGTGGGCCGGCACGGAGTCGGGATTGGGATGACATTATGGCGGATGCCCAGGGGCTTTGCAATATGGGGGTTAAGGAGATTGTTCTTACGGGTATTAATTTGGGTACCTATGCCAATCAGGGGCATGACTTTTATGATGTTTTGGAGGCATTGTTGCGGCAGTCGCCATCGACACGAATACGCATATCATCGATTGAGCCCACAACAGTGGATACCCGATTGATTGAATTATGGCAGACGTATCCAAATTTTTGTCGGTATTTGCATCTACCGATTCAAAGTGGTAACGATACGATTTTAAATAAAATGCGGCGACGCTATACGCGGTCCATGTACGATGATTTTATCACCGAAATAAAACGAGCGGTTCCCAATATATGTATTGGAACCGATGTGATTGTGGGGTTTCCTGGAGAAACAGACGGCTTGTTTGAGGATACCTACCAGTATTTATCGCGTGCCCCCATTGATTATTTTCATGTATTTCGGTATTCGGAGCGCACGATGGCCCATTCACGAAAATTCCCCAATTCGGTTCCTTCCGCGGATATTCAGAGCCGCAGTCAGCGTTTGCGCGATTTGCACACACAGAAGTGGCAGGCATTTATGAAGGCGCAGAGCAATACCATTCAGACGGTGTTATTTGAGCAAAAAAAGAAGGGGGTGTGGGTGGGGAAAACGCAGCAATTTGTGCCGGTTTATACGACATCAGATCGTTCCTTAAAAAACACGTTGCACCCGGTAAAATTGGTCTATGAGCCCTCAACATTACAAATGATCGGAGAATTAGTATGACGAATGTATATATTGAAACCTATGGGTGTCAAATGAACGCCTATGATACCGAGTTGGTGCAATCCATTTTGGTAGATGCCAATATGCATATTATTCCTACGGTGGATGCGGCGGATGTGGCGCTATTAAACACTTGTTCGGTTCGGGAAAACGCAAATAATAAAGTATTGAATCGGATTCACGCATTAAAGCGAGCGAACAAGACCTTGATTGTGGGTATTTTGGGATGCATGGCAACCAATTTTAAAACCCAATTATTGGACAATAATCGGTTGCAGATTGATTTAATTGCGGGGCCGGATAGTTACAAACAATTGCCGGCTCTGATTGCGGATGCCGTGGATGCCACGCATTCCGACAAACCGTTTGATGTGACGTTATCGGAATTTGAGACCTACGATACCATTGTTCCAAATCGAACAGAGGGAGCCAATGCATGGTTAGCCATTATGCGTGGGTGTAATAATTTTTGCACATTTTGCGTGGTTCCGTATACGCGTGGACGTGAACGCAGTCGATCGGCAGATTCCATCATTACGGAGATCAATGATTTGGTGGCTAAGGGGTATAAGCAAGTCACGTTGTTGGGTCAGAATGTGAACTCCTATCGGTATGGTAACGATACATTTACCGATTTAATGCGGCGTATTACGCAAGAAACGGCCATTGATCGTATTCGATTTACATCCCCACATCCCAAAGATTTTCCCGATGATTTATTGGATGTTATTGCGGCGAATCCGGCGATATGCAAACAGATTCATGTGCCATTGCAAGCCGGTAACGATCGTATTTTAAAGAAAATGAATCGTACGTATACACAATCGGAATTTTTAACACTTATTCATAAAATGCGTGACGCTATTCCTGGGGTGGCCCTATCAACCGATATTATTGTTGGATTTCCAACAGAAACCTACGATGAATTTTTAGATACTGTTCGTGTATGTGAAACGGTAAAATTTGATCATGCGTATATTTTTAAATACTCGGAGCGGCCCAATACGCGTGCAGCACTAAAATTTCCGGATGATGTGCCATTGGATGAAAAAACACAACGGATTACAGAGCTGGTTAAACTACAAAAAAAGCACTCTCTACATCAGAATAAACGTTGGGTGAATACAGTTCAATCCATATTGGTTGAGCGATGGGATGGTGAAACGGTTATTGGGCGTAATGACGCAAATGTATTGGTATATGTGGATGCCGCCCATAATAGGGCTGCAATCGGTAGCTTTACAAATGTTTTCGTGACGGATGCGAGTCCGCACGGTCTTCGGGCACGCGCATTAAGTCAATAATAAATTGAATCCGGTTAATACTCTCCGACAATCCATATTCGCCAACATTAAAGCGAATATGGGCCAGTTTATTGTATAACTCATGACGTTCAGCCCAAATATCTTCAAAGGATTTGGGTCCTAGCCCCACAATGCCCCGCGTTTCAATATTGGGAATGCGTTTTAAAATAGCGGCGGGCGTATCGTATAAATAGATAATAATGCTTTGATTTATTATGTCCGTATTGGTGTTTAGTCCATACACAAAACTACCACCGGGAGCTAAAATGGTATTTGGCTTTAAATGGTTGCGAACAAACGCCGCTTCTGTTGCAATAAAGGTGTCGTGGCCCAATTCACGAATAATGGTATCTAAAGGAGCATTGTAATGGTTCATTATTACGGAATCAATGTCCAAAAAACGGCTTTTTGTTTTTTTAGCAATTGATTTAGCGATGGTTGTTTTGCCAACCCCCGCCATGCCAATAAAAATAATAGGTTCCAATACGGCATGTTTTGAACGATTCATATCTGGGTATCATTGTACCAGGAGGGGTGTAAGTGATCAAAAAAAATACGGAATTACATTCTAATACAGATATCAGTGATGATTGGGGGTCCATGTTGGTTGCGTTGTCGGATGTTACAGAGACCAATTATTATCGGAGCACATTTAATTATGAATTTGAACATGCATTTATTACAAAAACCATACAAATGATGGGGTTTATTGGTGTGAATCATCCCAATTACGCCGCAAAAGCGGTGGCGGGATTGTATCGTATTTCATCATTGTATACCTTTGGCGGGGTTCAATGGGATATCATTGATCAAATGGGGCAAATATGTCAGCGTACGGAAGCCTGTTGCAATCGGGTTATTGAGTATATCCACCGTATTATATCGACTACATGGACCCAGGACATTGCGGACATTGCGCTATCGGTATTAACAATGATTGAACAGCAATGGGCACCCAAAAAACACATGTTTACCCCCTTATTATATATATTAGGGCATGGTAATACCGATCAAAAATTACGTGTAATCACACTTTTTTCAAGGCAATTGGAAGGTTACTGGGAAAAACCCATCCAATCGATTAAACATATTGTTACGGGAGATGATAGTATTCAATTGAGACGTGCCGCGGCAATGTGTCTGGGAGATATTGGCGCTTGTCAAGGTCAATCGGTCCGAGAAGCTATTTTTGAATGCGAAGAAACGCTTGTTCAAAAAATCAATAAAATAAAAAAAGAAATAAATAAAAAATCAATGGATAATTTCTCACTCAAATTTCAACTTCAAGATTCAACTACCATTTTAAATCTTATTCGTTTTTATATAAAAAAATATTCATTCCATTAGTTTGTGAGAGTGATTAAGAAGCGCCAGCGCCTATATTTAAAAAGTATCATCCGCGCCCTTTTTGTCACTAAATTCAATGAATTCAGAAGATTCACTACTGATTTCATCAATAGTGGTTTCAATTGTGGCCGCTTTTTTTAAGTCATCCAATCGGGCGTCAACGGTACGTAAACGCGACGAATCCTTCAGACGGGTAAATGTTTTCTTTAAGTAGATTAAAACACTTTCGTTATCGGTTAACGTTAATAGTTTATTCAACTGATCATCACGTTGTTGAGTCGCCTTTTCTTTATCGTAAATTTCAGCCAATAGGATATGGATTTCAGGTACAACAATACTGTCCGCTAGTAACGATTCTTTTATTTGTGCTTTAAGCAAGGCGGTTTTTGCCTCACTAGCATTTCCCATTAGAAGATACAATTCGGCAATAGCGATATTGGGATACGGATCGGATGGATTGGCTGACATCATGCCAATATAGGTTTCAATGGCTTTTTGAAAATTTCCCTGAGCTTTGAACTGCAATGCTTTTAATACGATATTATCAACCGATATCCCGCGTCCGGATTGCGCGTTGTTCAAATAAGCATACAGTGTATTTCGTCCCCATGCATCGGCCAGTTGTTCTTCGGTAATATGACGGCTTACAGGCAATTCATCCATCGCTTTGAGTTGAAGAATATAATACCCATTGAGTGTCTTTATGGGATTTGAAATGTCGCCGGCCGTTAATGTAACAAGAGGCATTGCAATATCAGGGATGATCTGGTTTAGCTGAAGCCAAACAAATGAGGGCGTGGGTATTGTTTCATCTGGAAATTGCGTTCGCCAAGCAGCGTCAAACGATGCATCATCGTGAATACGTTCACGTAATAGTTGCGCCTGACGATACAGTTCATCGGAATCAATCATGACGTTTGAGGATGATAACTGTGAAATAAATAGGGTTTTAATATTGAATCGTTTATTGATATAAGGTCGGATTGTATCATTAATTGGCTGCGGTTGCGCTAATGCCTGGCGTGTTTTTATCACAATTAATTGATCTTTTAAATCTTTAACGGTTTCGGAGTACGACTGGCCAGCTGCTTTTAAGGATGATTTCAACTCGGTTGTAGTGGTGACGCCCCAGGTGTCCATAACCGATAACAGCCCTGTTTTTATGTCGGATCGTGATACCGAGATTTTTTGGGATAAACCGATATCCAATAATAACGTATTTTCAATCGCTCGTTGAAGTGCCTGCAATTGCAGGGACTCAATCATGGATTTGGTTAACGATGTGTCCGAAGGTAGGGTTGCTTGAATCTCTTGCAATGCCATTTCATAAAATCGTTTGGTAACCGGACGATCCCCAATGCGAGCCACGGCTTCCGCATTATCCAAACGAGCTCTTTCAATCGTACGAGATGATTGAAATGTGTCATTAAAAAAGAAAAATCCCAAAAATGTTGTTGTAATAAAGGTAATAACAATACCATAAACGATGTTAATGCTGTTTTTTCTCAAAAATTGTAACATATTAACCGACCTTTCATTTTAAACTGCGTGATATTGATATATACGCACCTACTGTACCTATGATAGCACCGGACATAAGAACAAATCCATAGATATAGTATAAGCTGGAGTGATTCGTGATAAATGGAAGAAATGGCAGCTCTTCAACTAATTGACTAACAATTGGATTGTATACCAAAATCAATACAGTCACTGCAATACCGGCCCCTAAAATGCCAATAATAAACCCTTCAATTAAAAACGGGATTTTTATAAATCGGTTGGTGGCACCAACCAATTGCATAATACCAATTTCTTCATCACGCACAATCACGGTCAATCGAATGGTGTTGACTATAATAAACAGTGAGGACATTACCAATAATATGATCAGTGACCAACCAAATAGGGATATAAATTTCCGAAATACATCCACACGCTCGGCCAATTCGCCACCATAAACAATATCATCAATAATGGTATTATACCGTTTTAAATACAAGATCATGGGGGCAATATCGTGAGATCGATTTAAGGTAATGATTAATGAATGGGGCAGGGGGTTCTTTTCAATGAATTCATCAAATTGCAGATGGCTATAGTGCTCTTTAAGCGTATTCCAAGCGGTGTCATTGTCAATAAATACCACGTCATTAATACCCTCGATAGACTTTAACTTTCGCTTGAATTGCTGAATATCTTCAATAGACATGTTTTTTTTCAAAAACAACCGGATATCCAGTTTGGAGGCAATATCATATGTAATTCGGCCAATATTAGCCGATATTACCATGAATAAACCCAAAATAATGAGGGTGACAGCGACGGTAGCTACCGCAATCAGACTCATCAGCCGAGAGCGACGAATACCAATAAATGTTTCGTTTAAAAAGAATAGGAGCGCGTTAATGCCAGTCATTGCACATACGTACCCAGCACTTGATCCCGAGCCAAAATACCTTTGTTGACAGCAATAACGCGTTTGGGAATGCCATCAACAATTTCGGTATCATGTGTTGCCATCAGTATGGTGGTATTGTAAGCATTAATTTTTGTTAATAGATGAACAATTTCCCAAGATGTTTCCGGATCGAGATTGCCGGTGGGCTCATCACATAGTAATATGGCGGGTTGATTTACAATCGCGCGAGCAATACATATTTTTTGTTGTTCACCACCCGATAGTTCACGTGGATAATGTGTTTTTTTTCCTGATAATCCCACCAAATCCAAGGCATAGTCGACCTGTTCTCGAATTTTTTTAGGAGAAACGTGCATGACATGCAGAGCAAATGCAACATTTTCATAAACGGTTCGGCGAGGTAATAGCTTGTAGTCTTGAAAAATCATGCCAATATTACGTCGATAATAAGGGATTTGAACCGGTGTCAGTTCACTTAACACATATTTATCAATAATGATTTCTCCAGATGAGGCCAATTCTTCCATAAAAATAAGTCGAAGTAATGTGGATTTACCCGCTCCGGAGGGGCCAATTAGATACACAAATTCATTTTCGGGAATAACCAAATCAATATTGCATAAAGCGTTGAATCCATTGGGATACGCCTTGGTTACTTTTTTAAACTGAATCATCGGATTCCCCGGGAGTCATCCATGACAGTAACCGCGTTATGATCGCATCTTTTGTAAATCCATAATGCTGTCGAATTGCGGATTCTGGGGCACTAATGCCGAATGTATCCACTGAAATGCACAGGCCATCACGTCCAATAAACTGCGCCCATCCCAATGAGTGAGCGGCTTCAATGGCCGCATTGTAACTTGTTTCTCCCAAAATAGCGCGTTGGTAGGCGGTCGATTGTTCATGAAACACTTCCCAGCACACCATCGATATCACCCGCGTTGAAATACCCGATTCCAATAAACCTCGGGCAACATCAACCGCCAAGGAACATTCCGATCCGGTGGCAAATAGTGTGAGGATGGCATTTGGGGTATCGTGGAGCAAATAACCGCCCTTGAGAGCCCCATCAAAACAGGTGGATTCAAGAGAGGTTATAGCTTGACGCGATAACACAATCGCCGTGGGAGAGTTGGTGGTCATAGCATGATACCAGGCGGCTTTTACCTCCGTTTCGTCGCCAGGGCGAAACACATATAAGTTGGGTATGGCCCGCAGTGACGCCAGATGTTCAATGGGTTGATGGGTGGGGCCGTCTTCACCCAAAAAAACAGAATCATGGGTAAATTGATACACCACTGGAATGCCCATAAGCGCACTCATACGAATGGCATTTCGCATATAATCCGAAAACATAAGAAAGGTGCCAATATAAGGACGAAATCGTTGGGTGAGTGCGAGTCCGGATGCAATCCCGGCCATGGCAAATTCACGAACCCCATATTTAATATTTCGTCCTGAAAAATCGCCCGCACATAGGGCCGCGTAATCGGTTAAATAGGTGTTGTCAGAACACGATAAATCCGCCGATCCACCAATTAAATTGGGGACCAACCGTCCCAATAACCGAAGGCATTCAGCCGATTGCACCCGTGTGGCTTTGTTGGGTGATATCGATACATTTTTGAGTTCTTGGTACAGATTCGAAGGGGTAGGGTTTATGTGTTGATGATATTGTGCGGCCGCATCCGGAAAATCATGGGCCCATGATTCAAAGTGATTGTTCCAATGGGTGTAGTTGCTTTTCTGAACCCGTTGACGCTCTTTAAAGAAATACGTTACATCGGTTGGAACATAAAATAGGGGGCTCTCAGGGATGCCCAACTCATTTTTTAATGCCTGGGATAAGGATTCACCTAAGGGCTTTCCATGAGCATCCGATGTGCCTTCACGGGTTGGAGCGCCTTTTCCAATAATGGTTTTTGCAATAATTAAAGCGGGTTTTGATGATTTCCTTGCGTTTTCAACAGCGGTGTGAATAGCCGATAGTGAATGTCCATCAATTGTTTGAACAAACCAACCGTAAGCTTCATAGCGGAGAGCCGTTTTTTCAGAAAGACACTCAGAAGTAGGACCATCCAAGCAAATGTCATTTGAATCGTATATAAGAATCAGATTGTCCAGTTGCAAATGCCCGGCAAAGGATGATGCCTCAGACGAAATGCCTTCCATCATGCATCCATCGCCCGCTAAAATAAACACTTTGGCGTCAAACAAATGAGAATATGGGTCCGTCTGGAATCGAGTGCGCAACATGGCCATTCCCAATGCCATGCCAACACCGGATGCAATCCCTTGCCCTAAGGGGCCTGTGGTAGTCTCAATACCATGACTATAGCCATATTCGGGATGACCAGGCGTTTTGGCATGATATTGCCGAAATGACTTCAGGTCGGATAGGGATACATCAAAACCGCTTAAATGCAGTGCGGCATACAAGCCTATCGAACCATGACCCGCCGATAAAATGAATCGATCGCGATTGATCCAATGAGGATAGTCGGGGCTATGGTTTAATCCCACACCATATAAATAGGCAAATAACTCAGCGCAGCCAAGCGGTAAACCTGGATGACCCGAATTGGCTTTGTCAATAGCGTCAACCGACAATCCGCGAATGGTATTGGCTACTTTTGTAAGTATCGGATCAATCGGAGACATCATGGATTTAATTGCCTCAATAGTGTTGTGCGGTCATCCCAACTGATAACATCATTAACAACCCCAAACGCCATAATGCTAATCAAACATACGGTTGCAATGGTTGTGAGGATCGTTTCCACCCGCGGTTGTAAGGGTTTACCACGCAAAGCTTCAATGATCAAAAATAGCAAGTGGCCACCATCTAAAACAGGCAGAGGCATCATATTAATCACCCCCAAGCTGATGCTTATAAATGCCATAACGTTCAAAAACGCCAATATATTTACGTTGAATTGGTTGGAGGCTAACTGAACAATGCCCACCGGCCCCGCTAAATCGCTAATGCTCGCATCCCCTGTTAGTAATAATTTAATCGATAAAAATGATTGGCCAATTTTATTCAGTGTTTCGTGGAATCCGACGGACAGGCTTTGTATGATGGAATAAGGCATGTACACATTGTCGAAAATAACCCCTATACGATAAGGCGATTCAGCGCTATCTTTTTCAGCGGATAAATCAACGGTCATGACGACTGTGTCTCGTACAAATGTTACTGTAAATGGCACCCCTTCTGAATCATGAATCCACGATATAAACGACGGCTGCAAATTACCTAATGGGGTGTCGTTAATAGCGATCCATTCATCTCCAGATTGAACGCCTGCAACAAATGCGGGAGACGCTTCTTTAACATTGTAAACGGTGCCAATTGGTGTTGGGTGCCCAAATGTCAAAGCAATACCTGTATAAATAATAAATCCCAAAATAATATTCATAATGGATCCGGCAGCCAATATCATCGCTTTTTGCCATTTGGGTTTTAATCGATAATCGTCCTCAATGGGGCATGGGTCTAAATCATCCAAGCCTCTAACGCGGATAAATCCGCCAAAAGGCAGTAATCGCAATGAATACTGCGTATTTCGCCATACAAACCCTACAATTTTAGGCCCCATACCGACAGCAAACTCGGAAACCCCCACATTAGCACGTTTTGCTGCAACCAAATGCCCCAGTTCATGAATAAAAATAACCAAACCAAGCCCGAGTAATGTTACTGCTATTGCCATAATAATTATTCTAACGAAGACCCAGCGATTTGTCATGATACTATTTTGGATAACTCTATCAATAAAAAACTTTACAACTTTTTTAGACTGCTCTACCATTACTATATGGCTAAAAAAAAAGGAATTCGTCGTCATGTTGTTTTGAAGAGCAGTGAGTCTGGTCACGCGTATCATACTGAAAAAAGCACGCGTAACACGCCGACTCGGATTGAAATTAAAAAATTTGATCCGTTGCTTCGCAAACATGTCGTCTACAAAGAAGAAAAATAATTTATTAGGCGTCGCATAAAAATCAAAAAAACGAATCGTCCGTTCTTCTGATTTCTAGTTTATCCGAAAAAAGGGCATGCGCTATTTGTATGTTTAGCCATGTCTCCTTTTGGGAATATTGAATTCATAATACACAAAAAGGTGGTTTATGATTCGATATTGGGTGATTTTTTTACCGTTGATTATGCTTGGATGTGCCCATAATGTTGGCTCAGATGCGTTAAATTCCCCTAGGTTTTATTTTTCAACCGCTGACGGGCGTTTTTTTAAATATTCTGGTGGCATTCACAAAATGGCGCTTGAAGATATGGCAACATTAGGAACAGATGAGGCCCCTCAATGGGTATCCGTCTCGAATAAACGTGTCATCAATTACACGCAACCTACCGAGGTTCTGGTGTATCGTTATGCTTTGGATAATACCATTGTGGCGGGGGTTTTTTCAAAAAAAAATGATTATTTTTATTACGTTACTGCAGAAGGGGACATGTATAAGCGTCGTTTAATCGATTTGAAAGACATTAAATTATCGATCCCTGCGTTTTTTCCATTGCCCCATCAAATGATATACGCATCGGATAGCCGGATTATATATCACGACGGAAACAGCATATTTGAAATGGATGTGGATAACGAAACGATCACGCAACGAACCCGTGAATTGTATCCCATTGCGTCGATTGCCCTACATGAATCGGGAACTATTTATTTTTCCTTGTCAACGGATGGGGGGATCTATGCTTGTGAATCATGGGGCGTACATAAGGTGTATGATGTGATGTCTGAATCGGGATCGGTCATTGCCGTGAATGGGGACGTGTTGGTTTTTTCAAAACGGGCATTGAATGGAATAGACTTTTTTTGGCTGGATGTTCAAAAGCCAATAGAGGCGCAGCATATTATTCGACTGCCTCACTTGGACCCTGTACGAATGGTTGGGTTTTGATGGAATCCCGCCATGAAAAAATATTCATTTCGTCTGGACCGCCCCAATGCCCGACATAGTTATGTGGAAACGTTGCGTCAAAGGCATAGTAATGTCTGTGATTGTATAAAAGCCCTTGCCAACCGGTTACCTTCATGGTGAAAAACACCACATTGGTGGGTAATGGGGTGATTTTCTGAACGAACAATGGGGGTAGGGTGTAAGTATTTAGCACCGTTGATAAGGTTGTGGCATCATTTTTTTGAAGCAGAATTGGTACACGAATAGCCCGATGTTGGACCCCTAAATCGGCCATGATAAGGGGCGTCCCCGGTATTTGACAGAGTAATTGCAATAAAGCAAGAATTGAAAACGTATCTAGGGTATTGGGGGGATAGTATACGGATTTGGTTTTATAGCTAGCGCCATTTTTATAAAAATCAAACACCATTTGATCGTAGTCGTTTCGAGATCCAATGCGATGATCATAGGTTAATTTTTCAGTTAATTCAGGATTGGATGTTTTAAATGTGGTTTGTTTGACCTCAAACTGTGGCGTTAAAACCAAGGAAGATACAATATCCGGTGATGTTAAATCAAGTTTAATAAAGGGGTCAAACTGAAATGTCATTTCAAATGATTGGGCATCATTGGTTTGGGCATAATAGGTTTTGCCTGACACGGTATAGGTCGATAGTGGGCGAATGGGATAGTTTGCGAGCAAATCACGCCACTTATCTGCAGCATGAATAGTAATTGAATAGGGATACAGGCTGATTATTGCCCCGAAAATCAAAAGAAAGTATTTAATTAGCACGGTTTTTAGGTCTCCTGGGAAAAAAATAAGGCGTGGATTGGCATAACAATTCAAACGATTTACCGTGCTTGGCAGCACTTAATCGCTCCGTGTAAGGTCCTGTAATAAAGTACATAACAATAAATAGAGTGGTGGGGCCAACAAGGGCAACAAGAGCTGAGCTATGGGGAATATAAAGGCTACCGATCCCCATCCAAAATACCCATTCAAAAAAGTAATTGGGATGACGGGAGTATCGCCATAAACCCGTTTGGCATAAGCCCGTATGGGTTTGTTTATGTTGGTGCAACTGCCAATCGGCGAGTGATTCCAACACCAATGCTATCGCACTGACAAGTATACCGCCTACCCAAACCACGGGTAATACAGGGGCTGTTACAATCAGTGGAAATCCGGTCATAATCAGGCCTGTCTGCAATGCCCCTTGGATAAGGCCTTGTTTCAATATGGTTGAGTAAAATGCATTTTTGGATAGTGCTTGGTAGCGTCGATCGGAGTGAGATGGCAAAATACGGGTGTATAACAAAAATAACGATAATCGAGCGCCCCAAGCGGCAATCAATAGCAAGGGAATGGCTAATTCGATGAGAGGTCGAACAGAGGCATATACACTGAGTGCGATAATGCCCACGGCAATATTGATACCCCAAAAAACATCAAAAACGTGTAATTTTTTATAGTAAAGAATCCAAGGCAATGCAATCGCCATCATAATCAATATAATCCAAACCGCATAATACCAATAGGCTAAAGGAGTCATTTTTCAATTACAAACTGATGATTATGAATATAATCTTGCTTGAAGCCAGCCGAGCAGTAGTAAAAATAATATACCCATGTATTAAAGAATGTTTCCGAAAATCCATGTTCGTGAATGGCGTCTTTGTTTGCTATAAAACGGTTTGCCCATTCCTGCAATGTGCGTACATAGTGATTGGTAATGGTGTCAACACGTACCCAACGAAATCCCGCCGATTGAATAACCGATTGAATGTGGGATAATGTGGGAAGATGTCCCCCAGGAAAAATATATTTTTGAATAAAATCTTGAGAGTTTCTATAGTCGTCATAACGACTCTCGGGAATCATAATGCACTGGTAGGCGGCCTTTCCCTTGGGACGCAGTAATTTATAACATTGGTTAAAAAATGTGGGTAAAAAATCGTGTCCAACGGCCTCCAGCATCTCCACCGATACAATTCGATCAAATTGACCATTCAACAAGCGATAATCCATCAACTTAACTTCAATCATATGATCTAAATGACGTTTATTAATTTCTTTTTTTACGAATTCATATTGTTCTTGACTGATGGTGATGGTGGTAACACGACACCCCCGTTTTTCGGCAGCACGAATGGCTAGGGCACCCCAGCCGGAGCCTATTTCCAATAAATGATGATGCTTTTGTACGTCACACCGATCAAGAATGGCATCCATTTTATACTGTTGGGCATCGGCTAACGATTGGGTTTCATTTTCAAAAATTGCCGATGAGTACACCCGGTTGGTATCTAAAAATAATGAGAAAAATGCGTTTCCTAAATCGTAATGGTCAATAATATTTTTTCGTGAGTTTTGAATGGTGTTGCGCCGAATATAATGAGAAAATCTACGAATTATTGTGTAAACTATATTTTTATTTGATGATTTTTTTATTATACTTTCATTCAATATCAATATTTCAAATAATGATTCAAGGTCCGGTGCGGTTAATTCGCCATACATATAGGCATTGGCAAATCCAATATCACCCTTAAAGGCAATCCGTAAAAACGCGCGATAATCATGAATATGGAGTGTTCCATAGGGAATACCTGTTCCAAAAACATGGACTTGGCCATCGGGCAAGTGAAGTGTTATTTCGCCCAACGTGATTGTACTCAAGGTATTCAAAACGCGTTTTATGCAATAGCGCTCCAGAAAATTGGGGGGGCGTTGTGGGGACGATAATGGATGATTCAAACGCGGTTTTCGATAATGATGCAATTTGTGCTTTAATTTAAGACGGAATGCTTGAATAAGAATGCGAGGGAATGTAGCTATAGCACTTTTGGCTAAATACCCTCCGGTTTGGAACATGGATAAACGGTGTAGTGGATGGCTTGATGTATGTAGTTTGGCATTAAACATTAATGTATCCTCTCTATAGTAGTCAATTGATATGTTAATGGTATACATATTTTTAGAAAAAATAAACCGATAATAACCATTCCGCTCAAAAAATGGGGATACGTGGAATACTTTTTCTGTTGCAAAATGAATATCATTGTTTTTGATAACGGGGTCAGATAGTAAATACATGTGTTTTTCTGAGAATGTATTGTGAACTTCAGCGACAATAGCACAAATCGTATGGCTTGAATCCAAATAATAGATGAACGATACGGGGTTAAATCGGCGATTAAAAAATGAGGGGATGGTTAACATATACACATCTGTCACAGCAATCGTTGGACAATGATGATTTATAAAGGCCATTGCCTTTGAATGAAGCGGTACTGTGCTGTGATTAATATAGTCGGTGGTATGTATTGAAAAACCCCAAAATCGGTCCCACTTAAATCCCCACATGCGATTGAGATCGTCGGCTTTATTTAAGTGTACCAGCATATAACATATGTCATACGAAAAGGATCGTTTAATCGGGTGGAATCGCGTATGAGAGGTGTTGCCTTTTGCAATAAAGGATGTTAAAACGGACATCCCAATTGATTGGCAACCATCACAGCAGATCGGATACCGTCTTCGTGAAAACCATTGCCAAAATAGCTTCCACAAAAGTAGGTGTTTTTTACCCCATTTAATTCATGTAGATTGGTTTGTGTCTCTACAGATGACTGTGTCATCATGGGGTGTTCATATCGTGTTGTATATATAATTTTTTCAGAATGAATCGGTAGCTGGCTATTTAAGGTGACAAAAAATGGGGTGGGGGTCTTTAATTTTTGCAATCGATTCATAAAGTACGATGCCTGCATAACGGTATTGCATGTACGGGTATATATCCATGACGCCCAAGCCGATTTTGCAGGCGGGGCAACACGACAATCGGAGTGAAGAATAATTTGATTGTTGGTATATACCCAGGGGCTTAATAATATTTTTTCCATTGGTGTGGGGGAATCCAATAGTCGTAATGCTTGATCCGCGTGAGTTGCAATAACAACGCAGTCAAAATCGTAGCGGCCATGATAGGATTCTACGGTAACATGGGTTGGATGGCGATGAATACGGCGTATGGCTTGATTGCAATAAACCGTGATTGAGATGGCATTGATTAATGCATTGATGTAGGTTTGACTGCCGTTTTTTATGGTGGCCCATTTGGGTCGATTGGTGGTTTGTAGCAAACAATGATGATTCCAAAAGTTGAAAAACGTTTTTGCAGGGAATTGGCCAATATTTTTTTCTGAGGTGGACCAAATAGCCGCTCCCATAGGCAGTACATATTCACGAATGAGACGTGGCGAATAGGCTTTTCGTTGAAGATAATCATTGAGCGATTCTTTATCAGACAGCTTTGGTAAATCACGCAGCGATTCTTTATTGAACGACGCAATGCTAAATATGAATTTATAAAAACTTGGTGAAAAAAGGGTTGATTTTTTACTAAAAATACCCCAGGGGATATCGCTACTATAGTAGTGATTTTGAATGGGATCAACATATGCAAAACTCATATCTGACTCAACAATCGGGACATTCAGCTCGTTTAATAATTTGCAAAAATATGGGTAATTTTTTTTATTAAACACAACAAATCCGGTGTCAATATGTTGTCCGCAGGGGGTGGATACGGTGTTGGCGTGACCACCTAAGCGATCACTGGATTCAAATAACGTTACCGTGTGACGACGACTTAATAAGTAAGCCGCACTTAAGCCCGATATTCCGCTTCCAACAATAGCAATGTTTTTTGATTCCACAATAACCTTCAGTGTACTGACAAATCGTTTGAAAAGCTATCTTGATTTATAATGAAGGTAACGTATATCATTAGTATGGAATAAAAAAAACAAGGAGGATTATTTATGGGATTGGTTGGAAAAAAAGCCCCAGATTTCAAAGCGAGTGCTGTGATTAATGGGCAGGATATTGTTGAAGAGTTTACATTAAAGCAATTTCAAGGGCGATATGTAGTATTCTTCTTTTATCCACTTGATTTCACGTTTGTGTGCCCAACAGAGTTGCATGCATTTCAAGAACAAATTGAGGCGTTTGAATCACGTAATACACAGGTTGTTGGGTGCTCGGTGGATTCCAAGTATACGCATGCGGCGTGGTTACGTACCCCGCCAGACAAAGGGGGTATTCAAGGCGTTACCTACCCACTGGTTTCGGATATTACAAAAACCATTGCTCGAGATTTCGATGTATTGGCAGAGGATGATGGTATTGCGTACAGAGGGGTGTTCTTATTGGATAAAAAAGGCATTATTCGTCATCAGTTGGTGAATGATTTATCATTGGGGCGTAATGTTGACGATGTTATTCGTGTGATTGATGCGCTTCAGTTTCATGAAACGAATGGGGATGTGTGTCCGGCAAATTGGCAAAAAGGCCAAAAGTCTTTAAGTGCATCCACGGAAGGTGTCCAGACATATTTTCAAGGGGTGAAAGTGATGGCTAAGTCGTAACGATGCAACAATTACCTGTACTACCATACAGTTTGGATAGCTTATCCCCCGTTATTGATGCGCAAACAATGGCCTTGCATCATGGCAAGCATCACCAAGCGTATATTACAAAATATAATGCGGCTGTAGAAAATACCCCATTTGAAAATCAACGTGTATCTACGGTCCTTAAAAATTTGGATGCGGTTCCAGATGCGATTCGTCAGACGGTTCGAAACAACGGTGGGGGGCATGTTAATCATTCCTTTTTTTGGACAATTTTAACATCAAACCCTGAGGACAATACACCCCAAGGTGATATTGTGGAACATATTTGTAGATGTTTTGGTGCATTTGATCAATTTAAAAATGCTTTTGCCAATGCGGCTTTGAATCAATTTGGTAGTGGTTGGGCATGGTTGGTTATGTCGGAAACGGCTGAATTATCGGTAATGGCTACCCCCAATCAAGATTGTCCGGTTATGACCAATCATATTCCATTATTGGGTTTGGATGTTTGGGAGCATGCTTATTACTTAACGTATCAGAACCGTCGATTAGATTACATAAATGCTTTTTGGAACATTATCAACTGGGCACAAATATCGCATTACTATACGGTTGCACGGCGTGGATTTGATTCATCATTTCTAGTATAGTGTAGCTATTTACACCAATTATAAAGCCGAGTTATGCTTTTAGCTCGGCTTTAGTTTTGAGATTAAGTTCCGTTTTATTGTATCGTTGTAAACTTGCTAAGGTTTTTTGTTGGTCCCTAAACAAGGATAAATCGACATGTGAATCCACTGTAAATCCAGAGGATTCAATTAAATTAATGGTATCAATGACACCCGATCCGGTAATATTTAAATAGCCTTCTGCAAAAAGTGAATTGGCCGCCATTAGTGCCATGGGTTGTAAGTGTTGCAAATATGCTTCGCGTCCAGCCGCTAATCGGATTTCCGCCTGGGGATTGATTAATCGAAAAAGACCTACAATTTTACAGGCGTCTACAGGCGTTATTGGCGGTTTAGGGCCCAATGTGTTTCCGGCCATGTACAAATAAAAATTAATTGGAATGGATATCACTTTTAGCTCCTTTAGCTTAAAAGCAACGTCAACAATATCGTTGTGCGATTCGCCCATACCAACAATCATTCCTGAGCAAATATTGATATTATGATGACTTACATTCTCCAAGGTTTCCAAGCGATCGTGATACGTGTGTGTTGTGCATATAGAATTGTAATAACCTTCCGATGTATTTAGATTATGGTTGTAGCGATCCAAACCAGCCGCAGCAAGTTCTTTTGCATCCTCACGGGATAATAATCCTGGCGATAGACATACTTCAATGGGGTATGTTTCTTTAATTTTTTTAATAACATCTGATAGAAACGCGACGCGTTTTTTGGAGGGGCCCCGACCGGAAAACACCATGCAATATCGGAAGGCGCCATTTTTATAAGCCTCACCAGCCTCTTGGATTAATTGATCGGCCTCTTTTTTGCCATATTTTTCAATAGGAACTTTGGAATCTTTGGATTGAACGCAGTAATGACAATCCTCGGGACAATGCCCATTTTGCGAATTATTTAAAATATGAATGCGAACCTGGTTGGCATAGTAACGCTTTCGAGGCCAGTAGGCCGCAGACATAATATCCCATACACTGTATGTGTCACTGAGTAGGTCAAGAGCGTGTTCTTTGGTTAGGGTATCGTTTGATTGAGCAATACGATGTAAATCAATTGGCGTCATAATAGGTTCAATGTACGCCAAGTTGCTGTATTTTTTCAACACCATATTTTTATAATAGAGACTTGGACGAAAAATTTGAATTAAGGTACACTATATTTATAGCGTTATGAGTGTTAAAAATTATGTGCATCATTTTCATATACCGGTTATGGGGACGGCTTTTACAATTGATACGCCATATAAGGTTGCACGGTTTGGTATTGCTTCGGTAGTATCCATTGGTGATGATGTTTTATGTGAAACCATGCGGGCGTATTATTCTAACAAATACAGCATTCCGTTTGAGGCCATTACTCCAGATAGTGGGTATGCGTATCGGCAACAACGGATCACAGCCTATTTGAATTTATTGCAAGATTTAATTGATCGTCAAATTGCGTCTATGAAAACAACACCTTTTTTGGATGATTCCGATAATACATTGTTTTTTAAACTCCTTCCAGATAATCACCCGATGAAGATTGTATTTAACCATATGTGTGTGTCTTTAGGGGATGAGCGAGCACAGTTGGAGCAGCAGTGTCGGGCGTTCATTCAGCCGGGGCCTATTGATGTGAATATTATGACCAAACTGGATCGAAACAACTATGATGCTGATAACAACGTGTTGCCCGATATTTTTTCGGATGCGGTGTCGGCATTGCGAGGATTTGCGGAATCACGGCTTGAAGCAAGTGTGGTTTTTTCAGCTGGGTTTAACCGTCGTTTATTTGCTCAATGTGCTCAAATTGATGATTTTTTCTTTGTAAATGGGGCCCCCAAAAAACAAATTATTCTTAAAGTATCGGATTTTAGATCCAGTCAGATCCAGGGCCGGTTTTTAGCCAAAAAAGGTGTGTTTATATCGGAGTATCGGGTTGAATCTGGATTAAACTGTGGGGGGCATGCCTTTGCAACCGAGGGCTTGTTGTGTGGGCCTATTTTAGATGAGTTCAAGTATAAATTGCCGGACTTGGTGATGGAATGTCGCAAAACGTGCAATCACTTTTTGGAAGCGAATAATAAACCGCTGATTCCGGATACGGTTGATGCGCGTTTAACGTATCAAGGCGGTCTTGGAACGCATGCTGAACATCAGTTTTTAATGGATTATTATGGTGTTCATAGTACAGGATGGGCCACACCCTTTTTACTCGTTCCACAGGTGACTACCGTGGATGTTGCAACACGAACATTGTTGCAACATGCTACAGAATCGGATTGTTATTTGAGTGAAATTTCGCCTTTGGGTGTACCATTTAACACAATAAAAAACACTCAAAGTGAGGTTCAAAAGATGACGCGTGTGGCCGAAGATAAGCCAGGAAGCCCTTGTCCAAAGGGTTATCTGGTTTCGGACACCGAATTTTCAAAAAAGCCGGTGTGCAAGGCCTCTATTTTTTACCAAAAACGCAAGATCATGCAATTAAAAAAAATGAATTTATTATCGTCTGCATATGACACCCTCTTTAAAAAGATTATTGATAAAGCCTGTCTATGTGAAGATTTAGCGGCACCGGCATTACTCAGTTATGGTATTGAATCGAACCGCCCCCAGGTATCGGCAGTTTGTCCCGGACCTAATATTGCGTACTTTAATAAAATAATGACATTAAAAGAGATGGTTGATCATATTTATGGTCGCGTGAATGTATTGATGGGGATCCAGCGACCGCATTTTTTTATTTCAGAATTGCGTATGTATGTCCAATATTTAAAAAAAGATGTGTTAGCCACGCCCTCAGAGGCATCGGCTATTGATATCCGGCGATTGTTGCGATTTGCCAACAATCTTCGAGCCGGAATTCGGTACTACATTCAATTGTTTTATGACACGTATCCGATGTCAACTTCGGCACGAAAAGCAATGGTGGATGATTTTAAAAAAATAGGGGAATCGTTGGATGTTTTTCTTAAATCGCGATCCGACATTTTTGCCTCAGTATTTAATTCGTGCGCATAAATGCGCCTTCCCAGGGTATAAACGATCCATCGCAATGGATGTCTAATAGGGAAGGCGCGACTGTTGTGAATTATGGGGTGGATTGGTTTCGATACGCCTCGGCTTTTTCGCGTAGGCCAATGTTGGTGGCTTCCTCAATGGATACGGTTGCTTGGGCCGCGTATGCTTTCAATTCATGAGATATCTTCATTGAACAAAACTTAGGGCCACACATTGAGCAAAAGTGCGCTACTTTGGCACTATCTTGAGGCAATGTTTCGTCGTGATAGTCACGGGCACGTTCGGGATCTAAGCTTAGGTTAAATTGATCGTTCCATCGAAAATCAAAGCGGGCTTTGGATAGTACGTCATCACGATACGATGCACCTGGATGGCCTTTAGCAATATCGGCAGCATGGGCCGCAATTTTATAGGCAATAATGCCTTCACGCACGTCGTGTTTATTGGGTAAACCCAGGTGTTCTTTGGGGGTTACATAGCACAGCATGGCGGTGCCAAACCAACCAATCATAGCCGCACCAATAGCCGATGTAATATGGTCATAGCCAGGAGCGATATCGGTTGTTAGCGGACCTAATGTGTAAAATGGTGCGTCGTGGCAGATGCGCTGTTGTTTGGTCATATTTTCTTGAATCATGTGCATGGGCACATGGCCAGGACCTTCAATCATAACCTGAACATCGTGTTGCCATGCAATCTGCGTTAATTCACCCAGGGTTTCCAATTCCGAGAATTGGGCGGCATCGTTGGCATCTTTGATGGATCCGGGACGCAATCCATCGCCGAGACTAAAGCTGACATCGTAGTGCCGCATAATGTCACAAATTGCCTCAAAATGGGTGTATAAAAAGTTTTCTTTATGATGGGACAAACACCATTTGGCCATAATCGACCCACCACGGGATACAATCCCTGTGTGCCTATTGGCGGTTAATGGCACGTATCGCAGCAGTACACCCGCATGAATGGTGAAATAATCCACGCCTTGTTCGGCTTGCTCAATCAATGTTTCTTTAAATATATCCCAGCTTAGGTCTTCAACAACCCCATTCACTTTTTCAAGTGCTTGATACAAGGGGACGGTTCCAACAGGTACCGGACAGTTTCGTATAATCCACTCCCGTGTTTCATGAATATGTTTGCCTGTTGATAAGTCCATGAGTGTGTCCGCGCCCCATTTTGTGGCCCATACCATTTTTTCAACTTCGTCATCAATTGAGGAAACAACAGCTGAATTGCCAATATTGGCATTTATTTTTACCAAAAATTGACGACCAATAATCATGGGTTCCAATTCAGGGTGATTGATGTTTGCGGGTATAATGGCCCGACCGGCTTTGACTTCGTCGCGAATAAATGCGGGATCCATGTTTTCACGACGCGCGATGAAATCCATTTCTTCTGTAATAATACCTTGCTTGGCGTAATAGAGTTGCGTGACAGGGCCCTGCCCTTTATAGGGGGCGGGTTTTGGGGTAAATACATGCCCACGTTTTTCAAGGGTGGGGGAGGGGGTATAGGGAATGCGTCGGCTGTGGAGTGCCTCGACGGATCGATTCTGAATCCATGGTTGCCGAAGGCGAGGGATTCCGTCGCGGTAGTCAACCGAGCTATCAGCATGAGGCCCAGAGGTGTCGTATAGATCGATGTAGGGCGTATCGGGATCATCCAACGATATCCGTTTAAATGGAACGGCTAATTGATGTACCGATGATGGATGGTAGTGTTTTTTAAAATAGGTTGTGTCATGATTTGCCATTGTCTTATCCTCACTTTACCATAATAATGGTATTCATATATGAATTTGACAAGCCCTAAGTTTTACAATCATCAACTAGCGGTTATTGGAAATCCAATTCAGCATTCCAAATCGCCCCTTCTGCATGGGTATTTGATACATCGTCATCAGGTGAATGCTGAGTATACAGCGATCCATATTGAGGATACGGTGCATTTGGCGACATTCATGGCGGATTTGCGCAAACCACCATGGCGGGGCATCAATATTACCTTGCCGTATAAGACCGCTGTTTTACCCTATTTGGATTATTGTGATGATGATGTAACGATTATGGGGGCGTGTAATACGATAGTGGTTAATAATGGCCAATTATGGGGGTACAACACGGATGCTAGTGGTTTTTATTCCCCAATAGCGGACCAAAAATACGCATCGGTGCTGATTTATGGGAATGGTGGTGCCGCAAAGGCGGTTATATACCAGTGTATAAAAATGGCAATTCCTTATGTAACAATTGTTGCGCGAAACCACACACAAACACAGGCATTGTTGGATCGATTGCGGCCATACGCGTTGCATACAGCCATTGAGTTGGATACATTTGATGCATTAACACCTAAAAAAATACAGGCCCATGATTTGATTATTAATGCAACATCGGTTGGAATGAAGCCTACGGATTCGGTTTTTCCACATAGCGATGCGATTGTATCGGGGCAAACCTATTATGATTTAATTTACACGCCTGCAGAGACGGCTATGATGGCGATTGCCCGAAAAAATGGCGCGCATGTTTTAAATGGGCTGGGCATGTTGGCCAGTCAAGGGGTATTGGCATTTCGATTGTTTTTTGATGGTCATTCAGATGATGCGGATGTTGCGGGTGTGATGCGGGTGATAACGGAGGGGGATGACAATGAATAGTCTTTTTTGGCGTTTAATGCGAAAAACGTATCGTACCATTCGCCAGGATTATGTTATCGTTGTTCCGCATAGTTTACATGGGTTGAGTATAGCTATCGCAAATAATATCGTTGAATTTGAAACGTTTCCTTTTTTTGTTCAGCGGCTCAACTGGACGATTGGGCTCATGGTGATTAATCCATGGGTGTTGGTTATGGCAATAACGCGGGCAAGTCGCATCCCTATGACAATGGCGATATTTCAACAGGTTTACCGTCGATTTGGGTGGGTGATGGCGGGCATGGTAGGCATTTCATGCCTGATGGAGGATTTGGTGAATATAATGTCAGTTCATGATTTGCAATTCGATAATATGTGGGCATCTCTTTTTTTGTTGTTCGTGAGGTTTGGGTTGCGTGTGGGGCTTTTGTTGTGCGCGTTTATGACGCTTTATGTGTACCCGATAATTATTCATGCGGCCGTACACCAGTGGGGGGTATCGCCTGTTGTGTGTTTGAAACAGGCCGTGCACCTTGTGTATCGAAATCCAGGGGTAACGTTATGGGTGTTTTTCAATCTTGCTATTGTTTGTATTGTTTTAGGAATAGTGGGTTTTTTATGTGTCCTATGGCTGTCACCAATCTACATTAAGACTATTTTTTATGTAGTGGGAGGCATTTTCGCAATGTTTTCTTCTGTTTTTTCTTGGTGGGCGTTCCGCTATGTACGGGTTATTTCTAATTTAAACTATAATTGATTTGAACTTTTTTTGTAGTGAGGTTAATAATGCGAATGTCCTTGTTTAAGATGATAGGGGTTTTGCTATCCGGGAATACAATGGCGTTATCGGGTTTTTGTGACATGGGGGCTCCTTCGTTGTAATGTAACATAGATATACCCATCGATGGATTTGTTTAAACATTTATGTTGTTATGGATGTATTAATTTTGATATCGATTGTATGATAAATACTATGAGTATTGTTACAATTGAAAAACACATTATTGATCATGCACTGACATCCAATGATATATCGCACATTTTATACGATATTAATGTAGCTGCAAAATTAATTCGACAACAGGTTATTCGTGCTGGCCTCACCAATTTGTGCGGCGTATCGGGCCATGTTAATGAATCGGGTGAGGTGGTCCAGCGTTTGGATATATTGGCCAATACAATTATTAAAGATACCTTATCCAATCACCAACGCTTTTCATTTATGGGGTCGGAGGAAGAATCGGCTGTGGTGCAAACCGATACCTACGAAACAAGCGATTATGTTATTTTATTTGATCCACTGGACGGGTCATCCAATATTGATGTGAATGTTAGTGTGGGGACAATTTTTTCGATATTTAAAAAAAATCCACAGGCAAATACCTTGCTGGATCACTGCTTACAAACAGGGGTTCAACAAATTGCTGCGGGTTACGTTATTTATGGATCGTCGGTTGTGATGGTGTATACAGCCGGCAACGGCGTGTATGGGTTTACATACGATCCAGGTATTGGTGAGTTTATACTGTCTCATGAAAATATCCGCATACCGGATTCGCCCATGTATTATTCCGTAAACGAAGCGTTATTTAATGCGTGCGATTCGCGTAATCAACGGTTTATTCAAACGTTGCGTGAATCCTTATCACTACGATATGTTGGGTCCCTTGTCGCGGATTTCCATAGAAATTTATTAAAGGGTGGCATTTATATGTATCCGGCAACGCGTCAATCCCCGCGTGGTAAGTTACGGCTTTTATATGAAGCCAATCCGTTAGCGTTTATTTGTGAGCAAGCGGGTGGTTTGGCAACGGATGGGTGTAACCGTATTTTATCGATAGAGCCAACCGAATTGCACCAACGAGTGCCACTGTATTTAGGATCCGCGGCACTGGTTAATGCGTATACTCAATTCAATTAACGAGGTTGAGTGGTTTGGTAGACTTGTAAATTTGCACGAACAATGGCAATAAATGCGTCCGAGGTGGGGACATCAAGCGCTGCGTTTGTTAGGCCACGGGATAACGGAGCCCATACGCCGTGACCATCCGGACGTAAGCAGGCGTTTACAGATGCCATTGAGCCACCTTGGGGGCCTATACCAGGCATTAAAAATACGCTATTGGGCAATTTTTGGCGCCATAAATGGCCATTTGTATGGGTTGCCCCAACCACCACACCAATAGGTCCCAGTTCGCCATTTAGGTTCAATGAATCATGCACCGATTGAATATAATCCGCTATTTTATCAGCAACACAGTTTCCATCATGTGTTTGTTGAGTCAAAATCATTTTAGACCCCGGATTGGATGTTTCAAGCAATACAAACAATCCTTTTTGATGGGTGATGGCCGCAGAAACAAAGGCGTCTAAGCAATCATCCCCCATTAATGGGTTAACGGTCAGGTAGTCGGATACAAAATCCCGTGAATACGGGCCCGTATCGGCAAGATACGCGGCGGCATAGGCGTTCGCGGTTTCCCCAATATCACCGCGTTTAGCATCCATAATAACTTTTAGCTTGTTTTTTCGTGAAACGGTAATTAACGTTGCCATTGCATCCATACCGTGGCGACCATAGGCTTCAAAATAAGCTGATTGCAGTTTCACAGCACATACAGTGTCACAAACAGCTTCGATAACGGTTGTTCCCCATCCAACTAAGTCGATAGTATGAGACTGTTTGAATAACGTGGGTATTCGCTCATAAGCTGGGTCCAGACCCAATACCCATCGAATCATAAAAAGTCCAACGATAAACCAAGGTATCCGGATTCAGATGGCTTATTGATCTCATAAAATCCCGCGGTTACATAAAATGATTTGAATAACTGATAGTAAATTTTAAAATCAACCCCCAAATTATTTAAATCGTATAAAAACAAATGGCTGGAATACCGGTTGTCAGGCGAGATATAGGACAATCCCATACTTAAATTTTGATGCATAAACCCATAATTCATCCATATTGATTTGTAAATATGTGAATAAATGGTGGCATTCAATAGCTGATCTTTATCCAAATAATTACTGATTCCAAATGCAACAAACGATGTATTCAAATAAAAATTAATATTAATCAAGTACATTGCGTTGTATGAATCCGGTAGATAACCAAGCTCCATATTTGTTAGAAATCGAATATTACGAAGAGTGGACAAAAACGTATTGGACTGCTTGAATGTGGATTTTGTTTCATTTAACGTTGAAAACACAGCGCTTTCTAGAGCACCGTCATCTGTTATTTTTTTCAAATCTTCAGAAATATCTTTAAAATTAGACAGTGTTTTTGTTATATCATCTGAATCAATTGCTGTATTAAGTTTTGCTAAGACCTCATTTAATGTCATTATAATGGATTGATACTGGTCAGATGCTAGGGCTACTGAGATGTTGTTAATGACTTTATTTAATGTTTGTGTTGTTTCTTGCATGGTGTGAACCGTATCTTTCAACGCTTCTGCAACCGATACATCGCCGAATACTACAGCAATAGATGTGAGTATCTTTTGAAGTTCCAGTAGGTTATTGGTCCCAATATCAATAAAATCGGATAACCCTGACGATGATGTGCCCATCAAAACGGAACCGGGGGCTAACCATTCGGAGGATTCTGTATTTGGAATAATTTCAATGTATTTTTCACCAACAAGACCCTCAAAAACAATTTTAAGGGAGGATCCTTGGGGAATGCTGTGTTGAGAATGCACATAAAAATGCACAATAATTTGGGTGGGAGTGGGTACAATAGCGGTAACGCGCCCAACAGTATACCCACGATATTTAACAACGGCTTGGGGCAGTAGCCCATTGACTGTTTGAAAATGCCCTTTCAACGAGTAACTGGACATATGATTAACAACATTGGATTTCCACAGCATTAAGACGGCAATACACGCAAACAGAGCGATAGATACAAAGCCAACATATATATAATTTCGATTTGTCATTTTACGCCATTAAAAATTCATGAACCACATAATTCTCTGATTCGTGTATTGTATCGGGTGTTACGGGATCTAGCAACCCATGATCGTGGATCATATAAATCGTGTGGGCGGTTCTCAGTATGGTGCTACGATCGTGTGATACAATTAAACACGTTGTTTTTAGCGATGTCGTTAATGTGACAATCAGATTTTCAATTGTTCGAGCGGTGATTGGATCTAATCCAGATGTGGGTTCATCTAAAAGCAGGTATCGCGGTTCCGTGATAATAGCACGCGCTAGTGCAACCCGTTTTTGCTGGCCACCCGACAATTGATACAGCATTTTGGTATTGATGTCGTTTAGTTCAACCATGTCCAGCACATCGTTAACCTTGTTGCGTGCTTGATCTAATGTGATGCCATAATTCTCAATTAACGGAAAAGCAACGTTTTCTTCAATATTTAAAGAATCAAATAAAGCAGATGATTGAAACAGCATCCCAATTTTTAAACGAAACGCGTACAATTCGGATTTGCTCAACAGTCCAACATCAACGCCGCCTACAGTAATGCGGCCGCTACTGGGTTTTCGTAACCCCAAAATATACCGCAGAATGGTGCTTTTGCCACACCCGGATCGACCAATTAAGGCCACGGTTTGGTTGTTATTTGCTGTTAAACTGACGTTTTTAAATAGAGTCTGATTTGAACCAAATGATTGGGATAGATTACTGATAACAATCATTAGCCAAATAGGATCGCCGAAATAATATAGTTTAGTATGAAAATAAGGGTAATGTTTCTAACAACACCTATGGTTGTTTTTGCACCCACATCGTGGGATCCGTCTTTGACACAAAAACCAAGGTAGGTGGCATTTAATCCAATAATTATTGAAAAAACAATTGCTTTTATAAGGCCTGATATAATATCGAAGGATCCCAGCATAACATTTGCGGATGTAAAAAAACTGGTATAGCTAACCGCATTGCTAGAAAGAGCGACTAATAAACCACCGATTACACCAATAATATCAGCAAATCCAACCAATAACGGCCCAAAAAAAAGGATCGCCACTAATCGTGGTGCGGCCAAGTATGCGATGGGATCTTGCCCCATTACCATTAACGCATCAATTTGTTCATTTACTTTCATTGCACCAATTTCTGCTGTAATAAATGCCCCAACGCGACCGGCTAAAACAATGCCGGTTAGTAACGGGGATAGTTCTCGCCACAACGCAAGTGCCATAACACCCCCGACTAAATCAGGGGCCCCAAAGCGCAACAATTCTTTTACAATCTGAATGCCAAATGCCATGCCACTAAATAAGATGGTAATACTAACAACAGGTAACGATTCAATGCCCAAACAAACCATTTGGTGAACGATGTTTTTAAAACGTAGTTTGCCCCATACAATCGCTTTGAAAATGTCGTAGGAAAAATACATAAACTCGCCAAACGCGTGAGCTTTGTGAAATATGTGCTGTCCAACATACGATATCATTACATGGTTATTGTATCACATATGAGTTGGTTTAGAATTGCAAAAAAAAATGCTTGAAAAACGAAACAATTTTGATACGATATCTTATAGCATTACATGTGCAACTAAGTAATGGAAAGAGGTTTAAAAATGGCATATCAATCATCTGATATTATTGAAAATAAAAAAGAGAGCCTGGCATCGAGTGTTCAAGGTTTGGTTACAGACGGATTTATTACCGCCGATGATATTTTGAAGACAGTTGAAAATCCTGAGGATAATATTAATGAAATTGATGAAGTATTGGCCTTGGGCGATATTACGATTGTTCCAAAACGCAAATTATCCAAATCCAAGGGTAGCTCATCAAATTCCGATATGGACGATATGGATCGTGGTGACATTGATGACTCCGTTAAAATGTATCTGCGTGAAATTGGAATGATCAAATTATTAAAAGCAGAGGAAGAGATTGATTTGGCCAAACGTGTTGCTGAAGGATGTGTCGTCTCCAAAAAAAAGCTCATTAATGCAAATTTACGATTGGTGGTTTCGATTGCCAAAAAATACACCGGACAGGGTCTGTTGTTTTTGGATTTGATTCAAGAAGGAAATACGGGATTGATTCGGGCTGCTGAAAAGTTTGATTATACCAAAGGATTTAAATTTTCAACCTATGCGACGTGGTGGATTAAACAAGGGATTACCCGTGCTATTGCGGATCAGTCGCGGACCATTCGAGTTCCCGTTCACATGGTTGAAACCATTTATAAAGTCAAAAAAATTTCACGTGTTCTTATGCAAGAGTTGGGACGTCGTCCCACTGAAGAAGAAGTATCTGAACGATCCGACATATCGTTAGAAAATATTATGGCGATCCGAAAGTATTCTCAGGTCCCATTGTCATTAGAGATGCCTATTGGTGATGAAGAGTCATCACAGTTGGGGGATTTTTTAGAAGATAAAAATATGGAGTCACCGGAAATGTTATCATCACGATCCATATTACGGGATGAGTTGATTAAGTTGATGAAGGTTTTAACTGAACGGGAGCAAATGATTTTAAAATTGCGATTTGGCTTTGATGATGGTCGCCCTCGAACATTGGAAGAAGTCGGTAAAGTGTATAATGTTACACGGGAACGTATTCGTCAGATTGAAGAAAAAGCGATTCGAAAGCTTAAGCATCCCAATCGAAAAATGAATCTCGATCAATATAAAGAGTTTTTGTTCTCAAGTTAGTCTTGTAAAACATTTGGTATTATTGGTGACAATATAAGCCTGCAATTATTTTTGAGTTAGGCATAAAACAATCATACCGTTTTTGAAACGGTTTCTTAAATAAAAAAGCCTTCTTATCCATAAATAAGAGGGCTTTTATGTGATTTAATAAAAGGAATAACTACGATTCAGCTGTTGCCGCTTTTGACAATTTTGTTGATTCAATTTTAATCAAGATATCGTTAGGGTTGGATATTACTTTTTGAGAACCCGATACGGATAACTGATGCGTCCGAATGTTCTCACCAATTTTTAAATCCGTAACATCCACAACAATTTCAACGGGAATATCTTGGGGTAAACACTCAATCAAGACAGCTGATTTAGGACGTACCAAAACCCCGCCCAAACGCTGACCAGCGGATATACCATTTGTGCGAACGGGGATATTCACTTGAATGGGATCGTTATCGTTTACACGCAAAAAATCAACATGAATGAACTGATTGTTTACGGGATTAACATTAATATCTTTGGCAATAACACGCTCGGATTGGGCACCGTCAATGGTGATCACAAAAATTTGATTGCGCTTGTAATCGCTCGCGTTGAGTTGCTTAACCAAATAAACCGGATCAAGCGATATGGCAACAGGGGGTTTTTTCTGACCGTAAATAACAGCTGGCACATTCCCTTCGTTTCGAATGGCTTTGGCAAATTTTTTGCCCGATTCGGAGTCTTTTTTTAATATGGCAGGTAGTTCCAATTCAGATTCTTTTTTTAGTGTTGTCATAATGCACCTCTATAATAGTATTAATAGTCAATAATAACTGTTTATGGGACCATTTTAGTCGAAAAATGGGCAAATGACTAGCTATAATTTAGGTCTTTTTTGAATCACGATTCGGATCGGAAGGTGTTATGAATAAATCGTCATGTAGCGCGTCAATAGTCACTATGTGATGCGGCATTAATACCTGATTTATGCGTTGTTTGGCCAACTCGGTGTGAATACGATGTTTGATTAGCCGTTTTAATGGACGTGCCCCGTTGAGTGGATCAACGCCATGTTTAATGAGCCAGGCCTTCGCGGCATCGGTTACATGCAATTGAATGTCATCGCCTTTAAGCAGTGCTTGTGTTCGATCAAGTTGCATATCCAAAATGGGAATAAGCGCTTGGTTATCCAGTGGATTAAATACGGCAATATCATCAATACGGTTTAAAAACTCGGGTTTGAAATGCCGTTGTAATGCCGCTTGAATAATGGCCTTACAGTTAGGGGATTGGGCTAATATAGCCTCACTTGCAATATTGGATGTCATAATAATCACGGTGTTTTTAAAATCCACATGACGTCCTTGGCCATCGGTCAAATGACCATCATCTAGTACTTGCAGCAAAATCGGGTGAACGTCAGGGTGGGCTTTTTCAATTTCGTCAAATAGTAGTAAGGAATAAGGGCGACGACGAACCGCTTCGGTCAATTGGCCGCCCTGATCGTGACCCACGTAGCCAGGTGGGGAGCCAATGAGCCGTGCGACACTGTGCTTTTCGGTATACTCGCTCATATCAATACGCACTAAATGCGTTTCAGAATCAAATAATAAATGCGCTAATGATTTGGCTAGCTCGGTTTTTCCAACCCCGGTTGGCCCTAAAAATAAGAACGAACCAATGGGTTGGTTGGGGTCATTTAAGCCGGCATGTGATCGAATAATGGCATCCGATACCACCCGAACGGCCGCATCTTGGCCAATTACGCGTTTCCGCAAATAATCATACGCATCGCGTAGGTTGTCATGGGTTGTGGCGGTCAATTTGGTTAAAGGAATACCTGTCCATTTGGAGACAATATCGGCAATGTCATGTTCATCGACCATTTCTTTTAAAAATTGGTTGTGACGGCTAGTGGCTTCTGCGGTAGATTGTGCCAACGCCGCCTCCGCTTCAGGCCGTTCTTTAAACCGGATGATGGATGCCGCTTCGTAGTTTCCCGCGCGCTGTTCCATGAGCTCGGTGTGTTTGAGTTGCTCAATGGTTTCTTTGAGGGTGCGAATACGATAAAGGTGTTGTTTTTCATTTTCCCAAATAGCCTTTAAACGACGTAGATCGTCTTTTGCTTGCGATAAAGCCGCATCAATATCCGTTAATTTCTTGTCAGATGACGGGTGATTATCTTTCATGATTGCTTGACGTTCGATTTCGAGTTGAATGACTTTTCGATTACGATCATCGATGGCTTCGGGCATGCTATCGATTGTCATACGCAATTTGGCACCGGCTTCATCCATCAAATCTATGGCCTTATCCGGTAAAAATCGATCCGTAATGTACCGTTTGGATAGTTCAACCGCGGCAATAATGGCTTCGTCTAGAATTTTTATGCCATGATGAATTTCATATTTTTCTTTAATGCCTCGCAAAATAGCAATGGCGTCCTCGGTTGAGGGTTCCGATACATATACGGGTTGGAATCGACGTTCAATTGCGGCATCTTTTTCAATATGCAATCGGTATTCATTGAGTGTTGTTGCCCCAATGCAATGCAGTTCGCCACGTGCAAGGGCTGGCTTTAGAATGTTGGCGGCATCAATACTGCCTTCCCCGCCACCGGCTTTCATAATGGTGTGAACTTCATCAATAAATAAAATACTATTTCCGTTCTCTTGAATATCATGAATAATCTGTTTTAACCGCTCTTCGAATTCCCCGCGGTATTTAGCACCGGCAACAAGGCCACTCATATCCAACGATAGCACCGTTTTGTTTTTAAGTATGTCTGGAACATCTCCGGAGGCAATTCGTTGAGCCAATCCCTCAATCAGGGCGGTTTTTCCGACGCCGGGCTCCCCAATTAAAATGGGATTATTTTTGTTTCTTCGGGCCAAAATTTGAATAATGCGACGGCTATCGTCATCTCGGCCAATCACAGGGTCCAGCTTTCCATCGCGCGCCTTTTGAGTGATATCAATGGTGAATCGTGCCAATAAATTGGTGTGTGTTTCGGGGGTATCGGTTGTAATCGGATTGGTGCCACGGATGGTGTGCAGTACCGGCATAATGGCGGCTTGGGTTACCCCATACGTAGCGGCAATGTCACGAATGGTGGTGTCGGATTGCAATATCCCCAGCAAGAGGTGTTCACAACTAATGTAGGCATCCCCCATTTTTTGAGCCAGGGATTGTGCGGCTGTGATACTGGCTTGACTAGCAGAACTTAGAGTCGCGGTGTCCGGGGCATGATGCAATGTGGGCAATGATTCGAGCGATTGTGTTAATGTTGTCGCCATTTTGGATCGATGTTTAGTAATAGAATCGAGTAGGGGGGTAATGATGGTATCCGATACCGTCATTAACCCAATCGATATGTGCAATGGCTCAATGTGAGTATGCCGCTTGCGAGTACTCAATTGAGCCGCATGGTCTAATACCGCGTGAGCTTTTTGGGTTAGTGATAATGAATGCATATAATAATCCTCCGTTTCTAATAACAATTTCTATCACAGCCATATGCCAGGTTATGTGATTAAAAAATGGACATATTGGCCCATAAATACGCCATGTCTTGTGAGTGAGTGTGACATTTAGTATGCTTATAGCATTGATAGTTAGGAGTATGATGAATGGAGATTGAAAATGTTAGCAACCGTTAATTTAGGCGTTTCTTTTGGAAAGAAAAAATTATTTGAAAATGTTTGCGTTGAATTTTCGCCCGGAAATTGTTATGGGTTAATTGGTGCAAACGGTGCTGGTAAGTCCACGCTTTTAAAAATTTTGTATGGAGAAATGGCCTCTACAGAAGGGCATGTGGCGAAAGATAAACAGACCACATTGTCTATGTTAAATCAGAACCAATTTCAATTTGATGACCACACGGTTTTGGATACGATTATTATGGGCGACAAGCCATTATATGCGTGTTATGCTGAGCGAAATCGGATTTATGCCTTACCTGAAATGAGTGAGGCCGATGGCATGGCTGTGGCCCAATATGAAGCGGATTACAATGATATGGATGGGTATGAAAAAGAGGCACAAGCGGCCAGCTTGCTGGATGAATTGGGGATACCAAACGACTATCATATGCAAAAAATGAATCAGTTGGATGCGAGTCAAAAGGTTCGCGTATTGTTGGGCCAAGCGCTTTTTGGTAATCCGGATGTATTGCTATTGGACGAGCCCACCAACCAGCTGGATTATCATACAGCATTATGGCTAGAGGAAAAAATTATTCAATACGAAAAAACGGTTATTGTGGTATCCCATGATCGACATTTTCTTAACAAAGTGTGCACGCATATTGCGGATGTTGATTTCGGAAATGTTAAAATTTATCCAGGTAATTACGATTTTTGGAAACAATCCAGTGAATTATTTCGTCATCAGCAAGAAGAAAAAAATAAAAAGTCGGAGCAAAAGATTAAAGAATTGGAAGATTTTGTGCGTCGATTTTCGGCAAATGCGTCCAAGTCCAAACAGGCCACATCGCGCAAAAAATTAATTGAACAGTTGCGGCCTGATGAATTGCCGGAGTCCAAACGACGATCCCCTTTTATTCAGTTTACACCGAATCGTAAATGCGGTACGAAGATTGTGTCTATACGCAACGTCTCGCACGCGGTTGATGGGGTGACTGTATTAAAAAATGTGAGCTTTTCAATTGAACGGGGTCAAAAAGTGGCATTAACGGGGATGCAGTCGTTGTCAAAAACCACCCTTTTGGGTATTTTAGCTGGGGACATTATTCCCGATTCCGGTACGGTTGAATGGGGAGAGACAACCACCCATACCTACTTCCCCAAAGATAATAGTGCGTATTTTAGTACCAACGATACCCTATTGGAATGGCTGCAAGCGGTGGATGTTTCCGTGGATTTGCAAACCATTCGTGGGTATTTGGGACGTATGTTGTTTTCTGGGGATGATGCCCTGAAGTCCGTTTCGGTGTTATCGGGAGGCGAGAAAGCACGGGCGATGTTTGCACGGATGATGGTTCAGCAAGGCAATGTGTTATTGTTTGATGAACCAACCGACCACTTGGATTTGGAGGCGATATCCGCATTAAATGATGGGTTCAATCAGTTTTCAGAAGTCATGATATTTGCAACCCATGATGTGGAATTGTTATCAACGGTAGCCACACGGATTATTGAAGTTTCGCCCAAAGGTTATGTGGATTATATGGGTGGATTTGAGGATTTTGTTCACAATAAAACCTATCAAGAGAAAGTATTAGCTATCCGTTAAGGATTTGTACATAATCCAAATATCCACGTACCCCAACACGGCGTGACGAAATCCATTCGGAACCGTCCCAATATGGGTAAATCCCATTTTTAACCATAGGCGAATGGCGGCATGATTGGTGGATACAACATAGCTAAACTGCATGGCGCGAAATCCAAGGGTAAGTGCCGTTACAAGTGAATGTTCACACAGTGCTTGCCCAACCCCTTGCTTGCGAAAATCCGGTGATACCATAAATCCGCAGCGGCAAATATGATTGCCTAAATCGGGTCGGTTTTCTTGAATGTAATACGTGCCAACCACCTTATTTTCAGCATTTCGGGCAATATAGGTTTGGCGCGGCTGCTCCATCCAAATTGTATGGGCAGATTCTTTGGATGTGGTGGGGGCATAAACATAGGTGGTCCCAGATTGAACAACCGCATGAAAAATAGGCCATATGGCATCAAAATCGTCATCTGTGGCTAATGAAAATGTCAGCATAAACGTTGGTTACCTCCTAACTGTATAGTCAATCACATTTTCGTTTATTTGTTAACGAGGGTATTTACACAATTCAAAAATCATGAGAGTATTTTAATACTGATACTTAGTATCAATTAAATGCATTAAGAAAGGCGGTTTATATGGCGTATGTATTTGTGCTTGTTTTAGCCATTATTTCAGTGGGATTGGAGGCCATTACGGTATACGATAGGCCCATCCATCGCACGCAGGTTGGTGGGTATATGGATATGGAGTTTATTTCGGATGATACGGTATCAACCTTTAGGGCGCACCGCTTGGTGATACAGGTAGGGGCGCAATTGGCGGAAAATGTGTTGTTTAACTCAGAGGTCGAGTATGAGTACGGTGGTGCGGTCACCAATGATTCATCCACAAATCAAAAAGGGGAAATTAAAATTGAGCAGGCATGGGTGGATTATAAAACCAGTGATTGGTTGACGATTCGAACCGGTATGATTTTGGTTCCGGTGGGACGGCTCAACAATGCTCATGATTCGGATTTACGGGATTATACGGCCCGATCATTGGTGAATACCTATGTGATACCCACTACATGGGTGGATACGGGAGTCGGGGGATGGGGGACGGTGGATATTCAGGATGCGGAGGTGGGGTATGAGGTCTATGTTGTTAATGGACTGGATCATGAGAATACGTTTTCTGAAACAAAGGGGCTTCGGGGTATGCGACCCAATTTTAAAACGGATACGGATACCGCTAAGGCGTTTGTTGCTCGGATGAATATGTCCCCGACAATCAATAGCTCGTTTGGGTTTAGCACGTATTATGGATCGTCACAGCAATTATTAACAGGATTGGATACGGTATACACGCGTGGGCCATGGCAGGCGCATATGGAAGCTGCATGGTATTCTGATGGCTATAACAATAATGCCAATGGGTATACCGTGGGTGCGCGCTACAATATGGCCGCTTGGATTGGATTGCCTATTTATGCATTGGCACGCATAGAATGGGTAGATTTGGTGGCCTCCGATGATCAAAAAGGCCATAAAAACCGATTGTCGCTAGGTATGGCTATTCGTCCAACATCCACCTTGGTTTATAAAATGGACTATGCTGTTCAAACCCAAGCAGATGAGGCGTCGGAGGGGATACTATCCGCTTCGGTGGCAGTGGGTTTTTAAACTATATGCGTGTTTTGCTGATTGTGCTTTTAGTCAAGAGCATTGTATACGGCTATATGGAGACCGTGTATTCAACTCAAGACGAGGCCTTTCAGCAGGTGTTTCCATTGCATCAGGTGGATTCTCGACGCATACCCATTTCAGCGGAGCAAAGGGAGGCCATGGAATCGACGTTGCATATGGCCATTCCGAATGATGAGATTACCGTCTATACCTTTCACAAGGAAGATACCCTTCAGGGATATGGGGTTGTTACAAATGAACTTGGAAAACACGAGCCGATTACATTTTTTGTTGCATTCACATCGGATTTATTTGTTAAGGGGATTGTGGTAATGACGTACCGTGAGCCCTATGGGGATGAGGTTCGTAAAAAACGTTTTTTAAAGCAATTTAGACAGCGACGGGTTACCGATCCGATTCGGGTATATCAGGATATTACCCCGGTTTCGGGAGCAACGGTATCCGCCATTGCGATAGCCAATGGCGTTCGACGGTTGCTGGTAACGCTTCACACATTACTGTGAAAATGAGCGTGTATACCGTATCATAACAGATGATGCAACGGATCATTCGACAATGGCATACATATATGGGACTGATATTGGTGGGGCCTACGGTGGTACTCATTCTTACGGGTATGTACCTTCTGTATCGTAGCGATGCCCGTTATGGATTTCGGGCAACCGCTTTGTGTGATACGGGGGAATGGATAGGGGTTACCAACACATCGTGGTATGGCGTATCCATAGCTGTTGATCAAATACCGTTTCCATTGGGAATGGTAACGGCCGTATCCTGCACCGACAATCACATTGATGTGGCGTTGGGGTATGGCGGTATTGTATCGACACTGCGAAATCCCATACGATGGGTGTTTCAGGAATCACCGGCTACAAACGGTCCTATTACACATCTATATCGGCATGACAATCGATTGTTGGTTGCCACAAATGCGGCTATATGGGTCCGTGATAACCAAGAGGCTTGGGTTATTCAGAAACAGCAGCCGATATCGTTTGCACAGCGGGTATATGAATGGCATGTGGGGTGGGCCAATGGGAAGTCTTTTCGATGGGTGTGGTTTGTCAGCGGTCTGGTTTGGTTCGTTCTCATTGTTTCGGGTATTGTGATAGCGATTCCGTTACGACAGCGTCGCAGCAATAAACCGGGATAAACAGGTTATCCTATTTTTAATAAAATAAAGGTGCTGAGTCCGGCAACAGTCATTGCAAGGATTGTTCCCCATGCAATATCAACAACAACAATTTGCCAAGGCCATTCCTTTAAAACGGCCCAATTCGTTAAGTCGTAGGTCATATAAGTAAAGAATCCGTAAAAAATACCCATTTTTAATGCATGATTCAAGTCTTTTTTGGCGAGAGCCGGATAAATGGCGATAATGAATAATCCCAACACGAATATGGCATAAAACAGAAATGCAACGGGCCAGTTGGGGGAATCGCGTAGTAAATGCTTCATATAATGATGATAAACGGGACGGGCAATAACACCCAACCATAGGAGGTCAATGCCTAAAAAAATAACAAGAGATATAAAAAAAGATCCTAAAGTAGACATAATTGCCACTATATCATTGATGGGGTTGTGTTGCTAGGAGTTTTTGAGCCAATTTGTTATATTGGTATGTATGAAGCATATCGAGTAAACCGGTTGGTTGGGTATGGGGGGGCGATAGGTTCAAGGGAATTGCCGCTAACAATAGAATATGTTCAAGGGCAGCTTGGGTATTCTGATTGATGAGGTAATTGTGAATGATGGGATTTTGCTGGTCGCACAATAGCTGATATGCCTGCATCGCTTCGTCGATATCCCCGTATTTTATGCGGCTAATAATCCGATATACGGCAATTTCAGGATGGGGGTTTCGGGCATATAGGTCATCAAAAATGGTGTTGGCCAGGTGCCATTGCGATGTTTTATAGTAGGCAATGCCCAAATACAGGGATTCAGTATCATCATTACAGTCTTTTGTAGATGCATGTTCAATAATACCGGCATAATCGTTGGTCTTGAATAAATGATGCCATGGTGAATCAGGGTCGAATGGCTCGTTGCTCATACATATAGGGTACGGAATGACATCGCATTTGTAAACGACTCGATTAAAATGAATGGGGGGTGGGTCCATTTTGCCATTGATTAGCGGCCTTCCTGAAAATTTTGAGGAGATAATCTTGATGAATGCTTTTGTTGAGTGATACTCTACAAGAAATAGATATATTATTTGGAGGTTTGATATATGGAAAATCAGCAATTTACAGAAGATCATGAATGGGTTTGTGCTGACGGCGATTGTTTTGTTATTGGCATTTCAAAATATGCCGTCGATGAATTAGGGGAAATTGTTTATGTTGAGTTGCCAGAAATTGGGTCCTTGGTGACAAAAGGGGATGAATTTGGTTCGGTTGAATCGGTAAAAACGGTGTCAGGCATCTACTCACCGATTAGTGGAACGGTTGTTTCGGTTAATGCCGATTTAATCAATGCCCCTGAGCAGATTAATCAGTCCCCTTATGAAGATGGCTGGTTAATTAAGGTGTCGCCCGACCCACATACAGTGGCTGACGATATGCAGTCACTGATGTCGTATGACGATTATAAACGGTTTATTGATACGTTGTAAATTCCGGTGCTTGTGACAAAATAGACCGAACAACATCGTGAATGTAGTGGGCCGTGGGAAGGTTTATGTCGTTTAGTAAATCCAAAATAGACGTAACTTTTTGTTTGGTGATACCACGTGTTTTATGTTGAATGATGTGTTTATTTGTTTGTAGCGTATAATGCATTTCTTCTAAATGGGGATTTAAGTCTAACCCCCAAATCATAGGGAGAGACATGTCGCCCATTGCAATGTCTTGGTATGTATTTTTAGAGGAGTCTTTTCCATAAAAATCTAAAATATCATCGATTAATTGAAAAAGATCGCCAATTAATGTGCCAATACGGTACATTTTTTGATGGCTTTCAGGGGGGAGTCCACAAAAATAGGTGGCCAATTCACATGAAACAGCAAATAGAGGGGTGGTTTTTTTTTGCACAATGGTCCAGTAATCCGCCTCACTCAATGCGTGATTGGATCGATGATTGACTTGTATGAATTCTCCTTCACATAGATGTGTCACCGCTTCGGATACACGCGCTATGGTGTAGTTATCAACCCGCGAAAATAAGCGTAAAGCCAATGAATAGCAGTGAACCCCCATGAGTAAGGCATTGGTTTTACCAAACCGCTGGTGAATCGTATCGAGTTCCCGACGGCGTGTCGCATTATCCACAATGTCATCGTGAATCAGGGATGCTAAATGAATAAGCTCAATCCCAGCACAGGTTGTGTATAATTTGGATTTGTCCGCAATCGTTTCGCCAATAAGGATCATAATAACCGATCGAATTTGCTTGCCCCGGGCTTGCATAATGTAGTCATATAGTGGTTTTATGGATGGATCAACGCCTGAAACGGCCTCATCAATAATGCGATTTACCTGAGATAGATGTTTTTTGATATGCCGTGTTGAAAAATTAAAAATCATAGAGGGGGTGATGCCCAAGATGTATCGGCCATTTTGGTATATATAGTGTCAATGTCCACATATTCTTCGATCATTTGCCCCGCAATAGTAATTTTATGCTGATCTTCTAATCGAATTTTAACAATCATATTGTTGATTTTTGTGGCAATTGAAAACGCATCTTCATCAAGCATCAGTAGGGGGATGTGGGATTTATACAACAAATCCAGAATTTTTTGATGCGGACGTATACCATTGGTAAAGATAATTCCCGATACCATAGTGGGTTCGGTATTGAGTAAATGCTCACAAACGGCCGTTAACACCAGACCTTCACGGTTCCCTGGAATAATCATAACGGTATTTTTACGAATGTGTCCCAACACATTATGGGGCATCATATCCCCAATTAAGAAATTTTCGATGGAATTATTCTGGCTAGAATTATTCAGTGAGATGACCGTGGGCGTTAGTTCATCAATAATGGCGTTGATTGTGGGGAATGTCAGTTGATCATTTAATGGAATAACGCCCAAAACGGGTAGCCCCAATCGGGATAATCCTTGCCGAACAAAATGATTGATTTTGTCGTATTTTTCTGGGCGTACTTTATTGATAATAACACCCATAATCGGCACCCCTATTTGATTGAATACACTGGCATTTAGCATGATTTCATCAATCGCTTTGCCAATGCCACCGATGGATACAATAATAACAGGGCTTTTGAGTAATTGAGCAACACGTGCATTGGATAAATCAAATACGGATCCAACACCTGCGTGACCGGTACCTTCATATAAAATGGCCGTTGCATCACGGGTTAAGTGTGTATCTGCGTCGATTATTTTGGCATGTAAGCTATCGGGGTTTGGGGATTCAATATACGATTGTGTAAATCCACTGGGCGAGGCAACAGGGCTCATCGACGACAAATGATCGGCATTTAAATGAAACGCATTCTGAAATAACACCGCATCTTTATCGATTTTTTTGCCGTGTATAATTTTATACTGCTGACCAACCGGCTTCATGTATTGCAGGGAGGCATCGCGTTGACGCAATGCTTTAAAAAGACCCAACGATACCGTGGTCTTACCATCATTTTGGCGTGTTGCGGCAATAAAAACACGTCTAGTCATGGTAAACGATCATAAATATGTGCCAATAAAGCGTTGGTTTCTTCCCAATCAATACACTCATCGGTAATGGACTGGCCATACACTAATGCGGGGGAAATGGGTTGATTGCCATGCACTAAAAAGCTTTCAATCATCGCCCCTATGATGGCGTTATTGCCGGCAACCCGTTGATTGAGGATACTGTTTAATACCTTTGATTGATTGGCGGCTTTTTTTCGGGAATTGCCATGAGAGCAATCCACCAATATGGGTGCTCGGATGCCCAATTCACGGATGCGATCACTGTGCTCGGCCATTTGAACCGAGGAGTAGTTGGGACCGTTGTTACCCCCACGGATAATTAAATGGGAATCCAAATTACCTTTAGAGGATACCTTCGCAATCGATCCATCTTGGGTGACGCCAATAAAGGTATGGGAATGGCGAGCCGATTCAATGGCTTGTAGCGCAATGTCAATATTGCCGTCTGTCGCGTTTTTAAACCCAATGGGCATTGATAACCCACTGGCCATTTCACGATGGGTTTGGGATTCACTGGTACGTGCCCCAATGGAGGCCCAACAGATGGTGTCCGCATAATATTGGGGTAAAATAGGGTCCAACAGTTCAGTCCCTGTTGGAATACCCATTTCTAAAACAGAAATGAGCAATTCGCGCGCTGTTTTTAATCCTTTTTCAATGCGATTGGATCCATCCAAATCGGGGTCATTGATTAATCCTTTCCAACCAATAGTGGTACGGGGTTTTTCAAAGTACACACGCATGACGATGATGCACTTTTTTTGATATTTTTTAACAAAAGGGGCCAGTCGTTCCGCATAGGCCAAGGCGGCATTCACATCATGAATAGAGCAGGGGCCAATAACAACCAAAAACCGGGGGTCTTTTTTTGTAATAATATTTCGAATGTGTTGACGTGTTTCAATCACACGATTGGAGAGAGTGATGGATAAGGGGTGCGCAGACTTTAAATCATGCGGTGAAGGAATGGGGTCAATAGACGCAATATGAATATTCTCTAAAGTTGACATACGCTATCAGTCTACCAAATTTTGAGTAAGGTTCCAACCATTGTTTGTAGTGATGCTATGTAGCAAATTATTACGTGTGTTTTTTTAAACAAGACCAATTGCCAAAGCTGTTGAAGTAATCATTAATCACGGCCATAAATTGGCGTCGATTAGCGGATTCATCGGGATTATCGCTGTGAATCAACACGGTATCAAAGTAGTTCGCCAATATGCGACAAAATACTATTAGGTGAGGATACAGGGTTTCGTTAAATGCCCCATTACTGGGAGGAATATTGGCAAATGCGGTATAAGCCTCGGTTTCAATGGGGAGACAAAACATTTGGGTTAAAATCGGGGCTTTTTGCCAATCGCTGGGGACGATGCGTGCAACGCGATGGGCCGTTTCAACCAATAATGCGTAATCGTCCGGGCTTTCGGTTTGAATGGTGGCCAACTGGCAACTGTTGGTGTAGGCAAGTAGGGTATTGGATAATAGATAATCGGATACCCAATCAAACATATCACTTGAAATGCCGTAATCGGCCCATACGGTTTTAAGGCGTTGTTTAAAAAAGATTGCACATTCTTGGGTGCGATCCGATAGCGGGCGATTAATAACAAGTGTCGCATCTTCCAAGCACTGCATAATGTTGAGCGGCATATTAAAGTGGATAATAATACGCGCAATAGCAATCATAGCGCGTCGAATACCCCAGGGGTCCCGTGATCCGGTGGGAATGGCGTTGTTTTCAAAACAGGTGATAATGGTATCGATACGATCGGCAATGGATAAAACCGCTCCAGCCAGCGTTTCGGGCATGGTATCCCCATCATAGCGCGGCTTATAGTGATCCCGAATTGCCAAGGCTACCGAGGGTAGCTCACGAAAAACAATGGCATAGTAGGCCCCCATAGTCCCTTGCAGTTCGGGAAACTCCATTACCATTTCCGATGCTAAATCCGCTTTGCATCGATGTGCCGCTCGCGCCACAATATCACGAAACGATTTGGATTCTTGAATTTGATCAATGATGGTATTGCATAAATAACACGTTCGTTCTACTTTATCAAATACGGATCCCATGCCATCCTGAAACACCCGGTTTTTAAGATGGTTATTCCATGTGGAGAACCCATTTTTTTGGATATCCATGGTCCAAAAAAACTGCGCATCGGTTAATCGGGCTTGCATGACCCGTTTATTGCCCGCAATGACCGATTCACGGTTGGTGTCCGTTATGGAATCCGCAATAATAAGACAGCTGGGTTCGAGGGTGTTTTTTTGGTGGACCAGAAATGCTTTTTGATGTTTTTTTAAACAAGCTGTTAGCACATCATGGGGTAATTCCAAAAATGTTGGATCAAATGAAATGGGCAACACAACAGGGGATTCTGCTAAATACACGACCTCGTCGAGTAAGGCATTGTCGTGTACATCCGTATGCAGGCGAAGTTGGTCGCCAATGCGTTCTCGACGCGTTGCAGCACACACACATACATGATGGGCCGCCAATGCATCTACATAATCGGTGGGGGAAGATAGGGGAATGGATGCCCCTAATGCGGGTGTATCGCCCTGTGTTAAAAAGCGGTGCCCATAGGTTGTTGTTCCAAAATTCACATTAAACAAGGTGCCTGAAATGCCGTGATTGTCAAATAAAGCACAAATCCATTTGATGGGACGAATAAAAGGGCCAACGCCGTTGCCCCACACCATGGCAATGGGAAGGGGCATTTCGTGAACAGCTTCACAAAATATCGTGGAAAGAACGGCGTTCGTGGGTTGGCCGGGCTGTAGGATCTCTAGGGTTACAATGGGTTGCCCTTTGTCGTTCACCCGTGATCCCAGATCGTCTGGCGATACGCCATATTTTTTGGCAAAACCAATGGCGGGGGGAAGCCATTGACCGGCGTCATCACGACTAATGACCAGGCCAGGCCCGTCAATTTGCTGATGTAATTCGGGTTGCTGGGGGAGTAGATCGGTTAAAATAATGGCCAGCCGACGGTGGGTGGCATAGGTTTTAATCGTCGTGTCGGACGTTGAAATACGGGCTGTACGGCATTTTTTTTCGATACGTGTTTTTAAATCGGTGATGCAGTTTGAAATGAATCGGGCCGGGATATCTTCCAATCCCAATTCAAATAGAGCGTTAGCCATTGGATGCCGTCCTTTTTTCTACGTATAAATTGGCGCACTGAAATGCCAGATCACGAATGCGTAAAATGTAACGGGTGCGTTCGGTTACAGAAATAGCCCCACGGGCATCCAATATATTGAATGTATGGGAGCATTTTAAACAGTAATCATAAGCGGGGTATACCCCACCGGTGGTAATACAATGACGGGATTCCGCTTCATATATATCAAAAAGAGCGCTAAGACGTTCTACGGTTGCATGATTAAAATTGTAATGGGAATAATCCACTTCACTGGCTTTGTAAATATCCTTGTAATAGGTGGGACCATCGTTTTGCCATACAATATCCATTACATGATCAACTTGCTGGATAAACATGGCTAACCGTTCAAGACCGTAGGTGATTTCAACAGGAACCGGTCGACAGTCCAATCCGCCACATTGCTGAAAGTAGGTAAATTGGGTGATTTCCATTCCATCCAACCATACTTCCCATCCGACACCCCAGGCACCCAATGTAGGGGATTCCCAATTATCTTCAATAAACCGAATATCATGATTAGCTGGGTTGATGCCAATAGCCATTAAGCTGTTTAAGTACATATCTTGAATGGTATCCGGCGCGGGCTTCATAATAACCTGATATTGAAAATAGTGCTGCAATCGATTGGGATTTTCACCATAACGTCCATCGGTCGGTCGACGCGAGGGCTCAACATAGGCCACATGCCATGGATCAGGGCCCAAACAACGTAATGTGGTGTGTGGACTCATGGTGCCAGCGCCTTTTTCTGTATCGTAAGGAAATAAAATGAGGCATCCCTGATTCTGCCAAAACGCATGGAGTTGCTCAACAATATGTTGAAAAGAGCTCATAGCAAGACTATACCACAAAATTGGTCCGGTCACATGTTTATTTTTAACCAACAACGGGAACAACCCTATTGGTACTGTAGTAGCGAGCTATATATGAAATTTAGATATTGGGTAATTGGATTAATAACAAGCTTTTCAATGGCGGTGTTTGGCATTAATGACGTGGCATTAAATGTTCAGTTGGTACTAAGCGATGATTATGGCACGTTGTTAAATGGCTACTATTCGATTGTTATTACAATCAATCATCCCAATCAAGTCAATCCGGTTTGGTCCAAAACAGATGCGGTGCTTATAGACAATGGGGTATTAAATATCAATTTAGAAGGTGTAGATGATCAACAACGTCATTTAAATGTGGATATGTTTGATGAAAATGGTGTGGAATTGGGCGTTATCATTGGTGGAAATTCGGTAAACTTAGCACTGGTTAGCCAGCCGTATTCGATTAAATCGCGTATTAGTGATGACAGTCATAGTACACGGGGATTGCGTGGCATTCCGATACGGGATGTTGATCAGGTTAGTGAAGGGGATATACTGGTTGTAAAGAATGGGGAATGGGTGCCAACGTCTCCTGGTGATGGGTATACGGGTCAGGTACCAGTTGGGGGTACTACTACCAATAGCCCCACGTCATTGACGTTATTGAATGATGTGGCTATTTCAGGGATTGAATCCGGTCAGGTGTTGGGCTATAACGGCCAAAAGTGGGTGAATGTCGATGATCAGCGGTTAAGCGATGCGGAGATCGATCGAATTGTGGGCGATAATGGGTATTTAAAATCCGTTAATATGAGCCATTTAGAAGAGGGGTTGTATTCCAATATAAAGGGTATTGGGGGTAAAATTATGGTGGATCCTATAGTTAGTATTGTGGATGATGTGGTTATTACAAAGGGCCTACAGGTTGGGGGGTCTATCGGAAATATCAATGTACCGGTACCATCGATACGGGCCAAAACGGTGTCGGTGGGGTCTGTGACATTACAGGAAGTCAATGATGTTTTGATTGTGGATAAACCCATTCGAATCGCGGATCGTGAGGGTGATCTTATAACAGGTACGGGTAAAGCACAGCGAATTGCGTTGTTTGAAACCCCCAGTGAGTTGGGGTATATTGACACGGTTTTTTGGAATGCATCGTCAAACCAGTTGGGAATAAGTGGTTTGACGAATGAGCCTGGGATTCAATTAAACGTTGAAGGCGGGCTTCGGGTATCGGGATCGTTAATCGTGGGAAATGATGTATTGGATTTGAGTAATTATGTGCGTGCAAGTGACTTGGCGCCGGTAGCATTTTCCGGTGATTTTAACGATCTCGCCAACACCGATTCGGTGGTTTTGAAAAATGAATTAACCTGGGATAATATTTTAGGTAAATTGGTAACCAGTACCGATATTAAAAATGAATCCATTTTGAGTGAGGATATATATAATGGGACCATTACCAGTGATGATCTTGGGGCGGAGAGTGTCACCACCACAACTATTTTGAATGGTACTATTGAGGGGGTTGATATAGCGAATAGCGCCATTGAGGGGCGCCACATAACGGACGGTACGATTATGGGGGGTGATATTGGGAATCAGGCTATAATAGCACGTCATATGGGGCTTGGTTCGGTTGGCTCAACAGCCATTCAAGATGATGCGGTTACGGGGTCAAAAATTAAGGATGGCTCTATTGAATCGGCGGATTTAAATCGTAATGCCATAATCGCAGATACGATTGCAAATAACGCTATTATTAATCGCCACTTGAATACAAATAGTGTGGATAGTCGTGTTATTTTGGACAGTAGTATTGACAGTGTTGATATTAAAAACGGCAGTATTGTTGATGAGGACGTTGCGGCGGGAGCTAATATATCGGTAACAAAAATTAATATGACAGGATTTGAGGAAGGTAAGTGGTTGGGTACGTCCAATGGCATCTATTACAGTGGTGGTAACGTGGGTATTGGCACGAATTCGCCTTTAGCAGAACTGGATGTGCTCGGGACAGTGCAGGCCACTCAGTTTAAGGGCGATGGATCGAAATTAACCAATATTGAAGTCGATGCCGTGCCGTGGTCCGCCATTATTAATCCGCAGGTTCAAAGTGTTGATATCGCGAATGGGACGATTCAATCGATTGATTTGGGATTGGGATCGGTAGCTGCGGTTAATGTATCAGCGAACGCTATTACTGAATCTGCCCTCGCAAATGGCAGTGTGACGGCGCTAAAATTGGGGGCTCAATCGGTGACAACAACGGCCTTGGCCGATGAGGCTGTGACAACCGATAAAATTAAAAACTTTACAATAATAAACAGTGATATTGCAGCGGATGCCAACATTTCGTGGAGTAAAATCAACGTGGGGACGGTATTGGATCAATTTGTGACAAAAAATGCCTTTAATACCGTGGCCACTACAGGATTGTACAGTGATTTGCACGATAAGCCCGATTTGTCGGTATACGCATTGGCATCGGACTTGGATTCCTATGTATTAAAAACAACATTTGATGATACGGTAGCGAATTTGGTGACCCTTGATCAATTTAATCAGTTGGATGTTAGTAATTATGTTACAAATGGTTCGTTGAGTAAAACGTTAGAGAGCTATGTGTCGAAGGATGCATTGGCGCAGGTGGCATTTACCGGTCAATTTAGCGATTTGTTGGGGACAGTGGATGCCATTGAGTCATCGCATATTAAGAATGGTACCATTATGAGTGTGGATATTGCGCCTGATGCAGCGATTCCGTTGAGCAAACTGAGTTTAGTGGGGCCTAATGTGGTTATTACGGGAAATGGCGTGACGTATTTTAATGGCGGGAATGTTGGTATCGGAACAGTGTCACCTCAAACAACATTGGATGTGAATGGGACCATTCAGGCCAGTGATGCGGTTATTGCGCCCACGATGCAGGTGAGTGGTACGGTGGTTGCGGGTGCGTTTGAGGGCGATGGTAGTGGATTGGATAATGTGGTTGCAAGTGCGGTGTCATGGGCGGATGTGACGGATAAAAATGTGATTGGATTTGAGATAGCGGATAAAACAATAACGTCCCAACATATAGTCGAAGGTTCGGTATCAACCACTGAAATTTTGGACAGGAGTATTCAAGCGGTGGATATTGACTTGAACGTAATATCTACGTATGAAATTTTAAATAAAACCATCCTCAATGATGATATTGCGTTGGATGCGGCTATTTCATTGAGTAAATTAAATTTAGTTGGTGATATGGTAGCCATTACTGGAAATGGCATAACGTACTTTAATGGCGGAAATGTGGGGATTGGGACAAAATTTCCCAGTGAAACCTTGGATGTGCTGGGGAATATTCAATCAAGTGGTATCATAAAGGCTGCGGATATTGATGTTCAGGATACCATCACAGCCTCTGCGTTTGTTGGAAATGGGAGCCAGTTAACCAATGTGACAGCGGGATCGGTGGACTGGGCGAATGTAACCAATAAAAATGTCATTGGATCCGAGATTTTGGACGGAACAATAATGGCACCGGATATTGCCGTAGGCGCGGTAACAACGGATGAGATTTTGAACGGGACTATTGCGACCGTGGATATTGCGGATAGTGCGGTAACAACCCTTAAAATTTTGGATGGGACTATAACAAGTGCGGATATTTCTATAGATGCCGCTATTCCGCTTAATAAATTGGATCTGACGGGTTTTTTGGAGGGTAAATTTGAATCAGGGGCTGAGTTAGGTGAGATTTTTTATATGGGCGGAAATGTAGGGATTTTGACATCAAACCCGACAGAGGCTCTGGATGTGAATGGGACCATTAAAGCCAGTGGGATTCAGGTGAATGGTAGGGTAACAGCGAATGCGTTTATAGGAGATGGGAGCCAACTAACGGGTATAGAAGGGCTTCTTTCAACGGGGGCGGTAACAACGGATGAGATTTTGAACGGGACTATTGCGACCGTGGATATTGCGGATAGTGCGGTAACAACCCTTAAAATTTTGGATGGGACTATAACAAGTGCGGATATTTCTATAGATGCCGCTATTCCGCTTAATAAATTGGATCTGACGGGTTTTTTGGAGGGTAAATTTGAATCAGGGGCTGAGTTAGGTGAGATTTTTTATATGGGCGGAAATGTAGGGATTTTGACATCAAACCCGACAGAGGCTCTGGATGTGAATGGGACCATTAAAGCCAGTGGGATTCAGGTGAATGGTAGGGTAACAGCGAATGCGTTTATAGGAGATGGGAGCCAGTTAACCAATGTGACAGCGGGATCGGTGGACTGGGCGAATGTAACCAATAAAAATGTCATTGGATCCGAGATTTTGGACGGAACAATAATGGCACCGGATATTGCCGTAGGCGCGGTAACAACGGATGAGATTTTGAACGGGACTATTGCGACCGTGGATATTGCGGATAGTGCGGTAACAACCCTTAA
>JALQXX010000050.1:4747-5040 GCA_023262965.1 Candidatus Marinamargulisbacteria bacterium | reverse complement strand
ACCCAGGTGATTATCCCCGGATGGTCCTTGCTGCCGTCGTACATTGCGCGGCAATGGCCCGAGCACAATCTCTACATCCTAAACCCCTTTACAACACCCAAGGCCCCCCATCCGGGTGAGTGTGTCACTCAATCGCTTACAGACACCTACGCGTTGGCGAACCAGGGGGTGATTATGATATCCATGGGGTTACAATGGGGCTTGGTTCACGGCATGCCACCCAATCAGACGAATCTCACGCTCGTATCCCCCGCCATCACCTACGATGCCGAGGCAATAAACCACCTCATACA
>JALQXX010000050.1:0-4737 GCA_023262965.1 Candidatus Marinamargulisbacteria bacterium | reverse complement strand
AACCTCAATCGATCCAAGCGAGCGGCATTACGGGCGTTTTACCGCCAGTGTTTACCGCATCCAGACGATTGGCGGGCTTGGCAGGCGATGGATATGACGGACCACATCACCTACACCGATCTTCCCATACTCATCCAGTGGCTGCAGATGTACGGCCGGGTTCAGGCGGTGATTCCCTCGCGTCCAAACGTCACGGTGTGGATGGACCCCAACGATCCCATTGGGACCAAGCCCCCGTTGCATCACACAACAGTCACTCTTCGAACCCATAAACGGGGTCATTTGGGAGCCCTACCGGTATGCTAACCCCTCGGTCATTTGACGCGGCCAGCCATACCTACGATGACTACGCATGGATTCAGCGGATCACGGCAGACACCGTGGCCAATCACCCGCTCCCTGCACCGCCACGTCGAATATTGGATGTCGGCTGTGGCACGGGGATTCTCACCCAAAAAATGGCCCAAAAATACCCCCAAAGCCATATTGATGCCATCGATCCCTCGCCAAACATGAGCGCGCGCTGCCACGGTCGGGGATTGCCCCGGGTGCGTGTGGTGACAATGGCCTTAAACGACATGGACCCAAGCCCGCAATACGATTACGTGGTATCCAACGCCGCCCTGCAATGGACCCCCATGGCGGATAGTTTTCGCCACATCCGCGACCTGCTACAGCCGCAAGGGGTATTTTATGCCGCGATTTACGGGCGTCATACCGCTGTGGAATGGGACCGCGTTTTGCAGGATGTGGGACGCCCCTGCGTACGACCCGCACATCGCTTTCTAACCCACGACGACCTGCGCCAATTGGGTGGGGCCTATTGGCCACACTGGTCCGTAACAACCACGCGAATCACACAGACATTCCCATCGGTAATCGCCGCCCTTAAATCCCAAAAATACACGGGCGTCACCCAAAAAGCCACCCAAAACGGGCTATGGACCCCGCGGTTGATAACGCGACTTACCGAGGCATTTCACCGCCATTATGGGGCGATTCAAATCAGCTATGAGATCCACTATGCGCAGGGGATCAATCCATGACCGCCTTGGTCCTCGATTTTCAAGACGCGGCCGACCCGGCGATTCTAGCGAGCCATGCCATACTGGGGATTACGGGCACGAGCACAGGGGTTGGCAAAACCATGGTCACCGGCCTATTGGCCCAATTAATGCGGCGCAGGCAAACCGTCATCACCCAAAAATGGGTGCAATCGGGGGACACCGCCAGACCCGATATCGCCATCCACGATCAGGTTTCCGGGCATACCGAGTCCCCCCACTGGCAGCCGTATCGCCAAGTCTACACATTCCCCGATCCCGTATCGCCGCACCTGGCCGCCGAGCTATCCAACACCCGCATCGACCCCGATCGATTAATCGCGGCCACAAACACCCTCACCACAGCGGCAACAACCGTCCTCATTGAAACCAGCGGCGGCATTATGGTTCCCCTAACCCCCACGGTGGTGATGGGCGACGTTTTAGCCACCATGGCGATCCCCACGCTGGTGGTGGTCCCCAACCAATTGGGTGCCATTAATCAGGCCTTACTCACCCTACACTACATGGCCACACGGGGAATCCCCTGCTTGGGGTTCATGATGACGCAACAGGAACCGTCCCAAAGCCCCCTGCACACCAATAACCCACGGGCGATTGCCCATGCCAGCGGTGCGCGTTGGTTGGGGGTGTGCCGATCGGTTGCCTAAGCCCGCGACACGCAATACCATCGACAAATCGCCAATCACCCGATACGCTGTCCGGTATGACATCCATCGATTCGGCGCAAGTGGCCATCGATTTGGCGCATAACTGGCACCCCTTCATGCAAATGAAGGATTGCGAGACCTATCCCCCGCGTCGGATTGTAAAGGCGGATGGGATTCGTTTGTTTGGTGAGACCACCTGGTACTACGATAGCATTTCCAGTTGGTGGTGCAATGTTTTGGGGCATGGGCACCCGGCGATTGGGGCGGCATTCACCCAGCAATGGGCCACCTGCGATCACATCATGTTCGGCAATTTCACCCACGATCCAGCAATTGCATTATCCCAGAAACTGGTGGCCATCACGCCGCCCGGTCTGGAGCGGGTATACTATTCCGACAACGGATCAACAGCGGTTGAGGTGGCCTTAAAAATGGCCATCCAGTATTGGTACAACCACAATCAGCCAGCCAAGCGAAGGATTATTTGCTTTGATGGGGCCTACCATGGGGACACCATCGGGGCAATGAGTGTCAGCAGCCAAGGGCCGTACACCCAACGCTTTGAATCGGTGATGTTCACACCCATTCGCATCCCATACGCCAACGAGGACGATACCTTAGCGGCATTGGAGACGGTGTTGACCCATCACGCACACACTACAGCGGCCATTATCATCGAGCCATTGCTGATGTGCGCGGGGGGCATGCGGCATACATCGGTCGCGTTTTATCAGCAGGTGCGGGCACTGGCATCGGCGCACCAGGTCCTACTGATTTCCGATGAAGTGGCCACGGGATTTGGCCGAACCGGCTCCCTATTTGCATCCACAGCAGCAGCGGTGACCCCCGACTTTATGTGCCTATCAAAAGCCTTAACCAACGGTCAATTTCCTTTGGGGGTAACCATGACGACCGAGGCCATTTACCGGGCATTTTACGCCGATTACACCCAGCAAAAAACCTTTTTTCATGGCCACACGTTTACCGCCAATCCCTTGGGCTGCGCGATTGCCAACGCCACCATCGCGGCATTAGAGGCCTTCGATTGGCAGAACCAGGTTGCCCAGATCAATACCCAACTAACCCATGGCTTTCAGCAGCTGGCCAACGATATCCCCATCTGCAGCCATCCCCGAGTGATTGGCACGGTGGCCGCAATAGATGTCCACCACACCGACAATCGGGCCCTCTTCCACATGGCCCAACGCGGGTTTGATCATCACCTAACCCTACGGCCCTTGGGGAACACCGTTTACTTATACCTACCCCTGGTTACCGCGCGTGACGATTGCGCGCATATGCTAGAACTCTTGCGCCAGGTGCTGCAATCGCTAATCAAACCACGGTAGACGTTCCTTTAGCCTTGGTGTATTCTATATACAATGAATGCAATAAAGAATCTACTATTGGTCATCGAAATCGTATCGGGCGTCCTCCTTATTGCGGCGATTTTGTTGCAGTCGTCCAAGTCGGAAGGGATGGGGGCCATTGGGGGCCAATCCCGGTCATTTAAATTGCCCACCAATGATATGGAAGCCGGCCTCAAAAAAATCACCTATGTGTTTACGGCCGTATTTTTTGGTTCAGCAGTGATTTTGGGGTTGTATTTTTAATCAATCATGCGGTGGTTAACCTGTTTGGTGATGGGATTAATCGTTATGGGCTCCTACACAGTGATGCCAACCACCCAGTTGGACGGGGTTTTGGAGCAATTATCGGCCAAACGCCGGCGAAGCTCATTTGCGCAAGCGTCCATATTGCGTGATATCCAAATTAAGGGCCTGGTTCATGTGGATGCTGAAACCATTTTAAACGAACTGCCTGTATTTAAAGGGGATGCGATTACACCCTACGGCATCGATAACCATCTAAAGCGTATTCAAGCCCTGGGGCTATTTTACAGCGTCGATTCGCAATTGGAGCCCTATGATGGGGGCAAGCGTTGGGTGATTACTGTTGTCGAAAACCCGATTATTCAAGACATTGCTATTACCGGCAATACAGCCATTCCCACATCCGACATCCTATCGGTCCTATCATCCCAAAAGGGGACTTTGTTTGATTACACCCGTGTGCGTCATGATATGGATGCCATTAACGAGCTCTACACCAACCGGGATTTTATACTGATGGATATTAAACGGGTGGATCCGCCGACCTTTTCAGATCCCGTATTGCGATTTGCCCTTCAAGAAGGGCGGTTTAATGCGATTGTTGTGTCCGGCAACACCAAAACGCGACGGCATGTGATTACGCGTGAGTTGGACATTCAGCCAGGTGATGTGACCCGTCCCTCCGCCATCCGCAGGAATTTGGCGCGGGTATACAATTTGAATTATTTTTCGGAAGTGGTCCCGGATGTTGTGCCCGCAACGGACGCCACCTACCCGAATGCCTACGATTTGCACATTAACGTGGTGGAAAAATCCACCAGCAGCGTTAACTTTGGTGGGGGATGGGGGCAGCAAAGTGGGGGGTTTTTATATTCGGATCTCAACATCGATAATGTATTGGGTACCGGTCAGCTGGTGGCATTGCGGGGCCAATGGGGCGGTAATCTTCAAACCTATCAGTTTAAATACCACAACCCATGGATGTTTGGCCCCCGACGCTCGTTAACGTACCGAGCCTGGAACACCCGAGGGAATTTTGGATACAACAATACCTCATTTTCATCCGGCGGGTATCGTCCCGAGATTCGATACGGGATGGATGTGGCGGTGGGGTACCCATACACCTACCAATGGCGGTCCTCCCACCGCATTAAAGTGGAGGATGTGCATGTTGATGCCTACGCAGGCAAAAACGCATTTAACTATTCCATTTACAGTTACACCCATACCCTATCCTACGACACACGGGATGTGCCTTTTAATCCCTTAAACGGCATTTACGGTGTTTTGACGGTTGAAAATACCTTTCCGGTTCAATCCAATTCAATGGTTTTTACCAAGTACGATCTGGATATTGCGCATTTCTACCAAACCGCAAAGAAACAAACCCTGGCTACCCGTGTTTTATTG
>JALQXX010000049.1:2839-5810 GCA_023262965.1 Candidatus Marinamargulisbacteria bacterium | reverse complement strand
ATTACCGTTACAACGGTTAAACAATTATCAAATGGATTGGAATTTGTGGCCGGCATGTACACAATTCCCATTCAATCCATTACCTGCGATGTCGCACAGCCCATACCATCTAGCCAGTTTGTATTCAAATCACCGTTTCGGTTTTTTAGTAACACCAGCACGGGAATTGCGTCATTATCGCTGTATATCGATGCCGATGGTTCCGAAACCATCACGTCAGGGGATATCTTTTTGGGGGCCAGTGACCCCTTTACGGAGTCTGGCACCATAGCCACCATTCCACGTGTATCGCTACCGGAGGGCAACAACCAAACGCTATTGGTGACGATGCGATTGGGACAACGGGTACCAGAAACAACCAATCAATTGAGTATTCAATTGGCGAATGTTATCGCAGATGGGTATCGGGTTGCGGGGGTTTTTCCGGCGCCGATTACACCGTCAACAAACGTAACGCGTCCCCATGCTGTTCAAATATCCCACCTATCCACCGATCTTCCGGATAAAGAATCGATAACCCCAGACTCTGCATTTGATGTCACCATTTCAGTTTCTAAAGTCGATTCTGCCCCAACCGCCAGCCTAACTGTCATCGATCGCGCCCCCGAATCACTTCCCAAATTTTATATCAATGCTATTTCGGGGCCCGATCGGTCCTATGAATTTGTATCGAAATTTTTAGGAAGTTCACGAGTGCTTGAAACACACCAACTGACAATTAGTTCCCCAAACATCACGATGACGTTCAAAACACAGGCCTCCCAGTTAACATCCGGTGGCAACTACATTATTGATGCGGATATTTATTACACGGTTACAGGCGACAACTACCCGAATTATCCGATTCAATTAACCCGCTCCAAAGGCGTGGGGACCGATTACAAATCGGCAACCGACTTGAGCGCAACCACTAACGCCTATCTAGGTTCCGCCCATAAATCCGGAACCGCTCCATCGGCCACCACAACCCGTTCGACGTATACCTGGTCCATGCCAAACTATATTGACACAGCAACCGTTCGCGTGAGCAATCAATGGGTATCGTTCAACAATTATGAATCCATTCCACAAAATGCGCCGTTACAGATTGGATTGGCCAATAAAGGACGGGATATGGATTTATCCCGTTTAACCCTTACCTTAAATGGCACCCCATTATCCCCTCTATCGGATTTGTCGGCCAGCGGCAATTCGTATGAATACGATACATCAAGCGGTATCCTACACGTGTCATCACTGGGATCGGTGAGTGGGCAATTAACCCTAACCGCTGCCGATTTAATGGGAAATCCCTACCCCGATGCGCCCTTCATTTTTTACACCAGTGAAACCCTTACCATTGAAAAGTTACTGGTTTACCCCAATCCTTACACGCCTAAAATGGGCGAACTGCGTTTGGGATTTTCGTTGACACAGCCGGCAACCGTAGCGTTTCGGGTGTACGATGCCATGGGACGCGAATTTGCCCGACTCGACGAGACCCATTTCCCAATGGGGTATTCCACCCATTCATTGGTAACCACCCGCGGGTCCGCTCTGGCTTCTGGCACGTATTACATTACAATGAAAGCCGCATCGGCAGATGGGCATGTGGCCCGCTCAACCACAAAATTGGCGGTCTATTGACATGAAACGGTACGGGATACTGCTGATAATCGGGATGATGCTAAGCATCAATAGCCATGCGCAAACCGAACGTGAAAGCTCGCCATCCATACAAACGGCCTTTACAACCGGTCGTGAGGCCGCGTTTGGTCGAATAACCCCGGCCACTATTGGCACCGTAGGCAATGCGTTAATCAACCCCGCTTCGTTGGGAGGTATTGGGTTCTCTCAATTGGCAATGAGCACGTACGATGTGTCGGGGTACTTTAATTATCGGCATATCAGTTTTGCGTTTCCTTTGAAGGAGATGGTATTTGGACTGACATATGGAACCAACGTATCAAACGGATTTACAAAAACCATTGAAGCCGATGACCGTATTTATGATGTGGGGTCGTTCAAAGCCGGATTTGATATGGTGCATGTGGGATTTGGCCAACGCACCCACCAAGGCCTGTTTTTTATTGATCATTTTTATTATGGGTTTGGACTAGGGGCCTTACAGCAGGTGATTGATACCGATCGTCGAGCGCCCGCTATCAGCCTGGACACCGGTTTTATTGCCCGGATTTTTGTGAATAGCAAACGACTGGAACACATTGATATTGGCGCATCCGTGATTGGGGCTTTTTCAACCAAATTACCCAAATGGCAGCTATCCGACGCCACCATGGCATCCGATGAACAAGCCATGCTGCGTCAAATTTTTGCTGGCGCGAATTTTATAGGAAACAACATGCTTATTACATCGGGGGTATATCTGCAAAATGTGGCCATACGAGACGTTATGTTGGGTGGAGCATACACCCTTGCGGATATCATGACCCTGCGTGGCTCCGTAACCTACGACCCATCTCAAGAAAAATCCATTACTTACCATATTGGAACCGGGTTGGTTTTGGAGCGTGTTGCCGGCATTGGCAATCAGATATACGATTTGTCGATTGACTACGGCGCCACTATTTATAGCGAGTTTCGATCCGTGGATCCATCCCACACCATCAGCGTGGCGTTTATGGGCCAAACCGCCAACAACCGTCCCGTTGTGTTGTCCCCCAAATCCAGCTTTGAAACCGCCGATGCCACCGTTAATTTTGACGGCCAAGCCCAGCCCAATGTTACGGTATTTATGTACAACAACGATCAATTAATTGGGCACACCAAAGCGAATTCCCGGGGGAAATGGGCCATTGAAAACACCCCTCTGGCCGCGGGATACAACACGGTTGTATTTCGATCCGGATCCAAAACCAACACCACCTCGTCCCCTTCCATACCGATTGTTATTCACCGCGATTTAACGCCGCCAACAACCGAAAAAACCGCCTATATTGATAACGATAATCTAAAAATCGGTTTGTTTAGT
>JALQXX010000049.1:0-2829 GCA_023262965.1 Candidatus Marinamargulisbacteria bacterium | reverse complement strand
GGAACTCATTGGGGATGGCACCTATCGATTTAAAAAAACCAAAACGGATAATTACTACGAGGTCACCTTGCCTATTCCCCAATCATTACGATCTTTTCAGCCCATTCCCGAGAAAATGGTGGATTATACCATTGCCGTCTATGACGCCAGTCGCAATAAAGCCCCTACAGCATCCATATCGCTGTTTATTGAGCCGATTTTTCCGCTGGATAAAACGGTTGTATACGCCGACACCATCACCGCCATGGGGCGGGTATCCCCCCTTGTGGATGCGCTTACCGTTAATACCATTCGCGTAAACCCCGATCGCAATCATGCCTTTGCACAGCCCCTGGGGCTTGGGTACGGTAAACAGCTGGTCCGTACCGATGTTGTATTTAAAAACGGGCAACGAATTCAGTACTACGCGCGATTGTTATGTCTGCGTCGTTTTGAGGATATTCCCGCTTCGGCACCCTATCGCCGGGATGTTGAGTTATTGGCCACCATGGGCTACGTTCATGGTTTGGATGACGGGTTGTTTCACCCGAACGATACCATGACACGACGCGACGTGGTATTGGCCATTGCCAAACAACAAAATCTAGCCCCCAAAACTGTACTATACGATCCATTTTTGGATGTATCTAAAAATGACCCCGACGCCGGATTACTGGCCGCTTCGGTTGAGGCCGGTATTGCGTATGCCTTTGCGGACGGCACCTTCAAACCCGACGATCCGATGTCGGTAGAGGATGCGTTTAAAATGGTATTGAACGCCGATTTGATTGACAGTGATGACATTGTGATCAATCCCAATCCAATCAAACGGTACGAGTTTGCTTTGTTTTTTAAACAGGTGCGCCGTTACGAACAACGTGTTCAATATTTATTGGATTGGGATCAAGGTTACGTCCTCCCGACACCCTAAGCCCCCCCGTATTGTTTATCCCCCCTATTCCCCTTACAATATGGTTTTTGAATTCTGTGATTCAGTCGCTTGTTTTAGGGCTTTGATGTATGAATTGCTTGGTTTTGAATGGCTTCGTTAGCGGCTAAAACGGCCTGTCGCTGATCGGCTTTAAACTGGATCAGCTGCTTTTGAATATCGGGATCGGCGACACCCAATATTTGAATGGCCAAAATCCCTGCATTTTTAGCACCGTTAATACCCACTGTTGCCACGGGAACACCCGGCGGCATTTGAACAATCGATAACAACGAATCAATTCCTGAAATGGATATGGCCGCGTTAATCGGAACCCCAATCACCGGTTTGGTGGTAATACCGGCAATCACACCGGGCAGATGCGCCGCCCCACCTGCACCCGCAATAAACACATCACTGGTGGATTGTTCCACAAAAGCAATGGTTTCGTGAGGGGTTCGATGCGCAGAAAGCACATTCACCGTGCACTTCACACCAAAGGATTGAATAATGTCTATGGCCGGTGTCATAATCACCAAATCGGATTGCGACCCCATTAAAATGTCGATTGTATACTTCATGAGAATGATTTTACGGTATGCCAGCTCATTTGTAAACACAGCAAAGGGGGATATCGGTATGATAATTGAGGGTAGTCAATCCAGGGCCTGTGCTGTACCATGCAATACATGACTCTATTGATTGCCGCCGATCATGGTGGATACGCCCTAAAACAAGCCATTATAGCCGCCAGCACCACGTTGACCTGTGTGGATTTGGGCACGCACTCATCCGATCGTGTTGATTACCCGTTTTATGCCGACACATTATGCCAACAACTGATTGAATCCCCGTCCAATACCAAGGGTATTTTGATTTGCGGTACCGGCATTGGGGTGTCCATACGCGCCAATCGGTATAAAGGCATTCGTGCCGCATTGGTGCACGATCGTGTTACCGCCACCATGGCCAGCGCCCACAACAACGCCAATGTATTGTGCCTGGGAGGGCGAACCACATCGGTGGAAACCGCCTTGTTGCTTATTCACGATTGGCTCAACACCCCCTTTGAAGGGGATCGGCACATAAACCGATTGCATCAGTTGGATGCCGATGTCAGGTATTTGGTATAAACAATTGCATTGTCAGTGGCGTGTTTTTCAAATTGAAATACGTGCATTAAATGCATCCCAATAGCCGCATCATCCACCCCAATAATCAGTGTAGGATCCATCACCATTTGCGTCACATCCCACTGGGTAGCCAGGTCCAAGGCTTCGGTTATTAATCGCGAGGCCACGCCCTGACCGCGCCAATCCGGGTGAACCATAGGGCCCTCTGTAAACCATGCCGTACCATCATCGTATTGTGCACAATGCGGGTACTCATCGGCCGTTGCAACAATCCCAATATACCCCACAATATTGCCACAATCATTGGCCACTATAATCGTGGCTTCATTCCCAAAATACGCCTCCAAAGCCGTTAATTCCTGCGATAATGTGCGTTCGGCCATCCAGTCATGACCCTGCAGCACATATTTACGAAATCGCGCAATCGACGGAATCACCTCGGCGATACCATCGCCACGCCAATAATCATATGCCAAATCCATGCTGCATTTTACCACGGAAAAGGGCGTTGACAAACTATTTTAAGCCGTATAGGATTAGAGAGTATGTGCGGAGGGATGGCGGAGCGGTCAATCGCAGCAGACTGTAAATCTGCCGAGTTATCTCTACGTTGGTTCGAATCCAGCTCCCTCCACCATTTAATACATACGGCTTATATCTAGTACATACAGTTATCCCCGTTTAATGCACCCTATAATCACAGCTACTTTAAGCTTGATTTTCATCGTAATGTATCTTATACAAACTGAGATAGCACTATGATACAAGTTACCCACAAACGATGGTAAG
>JALQXX010000048.1 GCA_023262965.1 Candidatus Marinamargulisbacteria bacterium | reverse complement strand
AGTAAGCCATTGCAACCATGCATCACCAAAATAGGCAAAATGTATCGTTTGGGCTCTCCAAACCCATTCCAAAATCCATGTGTAATCACCATAACCACCGCAAAGGGTAGCCCTATGAGCCGCCATATAATATACCCCACAGCAGCCTCACTCACAGCGACATTGGCCGTCATAAGCGATGGTATAACGGGCACAATCCCCATGCCACCAATCGCTACCACCGTACTAACTACAGCGCCTGTAATCACCCCCCATTTCAAGGGAAACCCCAGCCGATCGCTTCTTTTTTCACCCACATACCGAGCTGTAATGGCTTGCACCGCAACCGCAATACCAATCAAACTTATAAAAATAGTAAAAAAAACCAGCGTCCCCATACCAATACCCAACCACGCACTGTGACTAAAGGGCCGAATCATTCGCATATCGGTCAGTATAAACAGGTGCTGCGATACAACACCAATTCCCATAGCGACACTTAGTCGTAACAAATCTCTATACAGCATACGATTAGTATGGCATACGACGACTATTGTTTGAACACGGTTATTGAATTTCATTCTCAATACCGGTATAGTGGATTTCGGCAACATGTATTGAAAAGGAGTGTACATAAAATGGCAAAATTAATTTTAAATGGTAATGAACTTGAGGTTGAAGAAAACGTGCGTATTGTTGATGTTATTGAAGAGGCCGGCGTACCCATCGGTTGCAGTAATGGCGTATGCGGGACCTGTGAAATTGAGGTCATGGAGGGCATGGAAAACCTAAATGAACTCACCGAGGAAGAAGAAGACCTGGGTATGGAAGGCAACAAGCGTTTGGGCTGCCAATGCCAATTAACCGGCGGCACGGTTGTCGTCGAATATTAACAGTAGCAACGTCGAATAAACGACCCCGAAACCGCCTTTGTTAGGCGGTTTCGTCTTAAATCCAATGTCTGCAACGGACTGGTTTCATTAAACGCAGCAACCAATTTACCGGCTCCCCCATCCGATACATCATTATGATCCAGCCATACTGTTTTTATGCGGGGCATTTGGCCGAAAGCCTGTGTCAACGCGGGGATTCCCTTATCTGTAATGCGATTATGCGACAATACAACGTGCTCAATACCACGATTGGGGGGTAAATCCTTAAAAATACGCCGAACGGTTGTATCATCAATGCGATTATGATCCAACACCAACCAGGCAATCCCATCATTGTTTTTTAAAACGGTGTTCACCACCTGAGCATAATGATCCTGGATTGTGGAATAGCGAATAATCATATGCTTCACCTTGGGATTATCCCGAACCGAGGTCATAATCGCATCTATTTCCGGCGTGGGTTGGGTTATAAACTGGCACTTGACCACCGATGGCCCCGCATTGGCAATATGCGCCGCCGTAGCCGCAGTCCCTGTTTGAGGCATCACATCAATCCATACGACGTGTTGCCGTGGGGACTCTGGCGGATCTGTCCGGTCATCCATCCACACCCCTTTTGCGGCCACCATGCAGTCATAAAATGACGTGTCCCTATGTGGCCCCTTCCCCCCATACGATTGACTATGGGATTGAAACGTTATGCGATTGGGGGCTTCCATAGTGAGTGACCATCATTCATTTTATAAAAAGTAGGCATTATACTATCAGTCTACAAAAGTCCCCACTTTTTTACACCCCCTTTTTTTACCCCTTAAAAAAATAGCGTTTTGTTTGGGATTTTCATATTTTGTGATACCATATATATTATGTCATGTAACTATAAAATAATTGCCAACGCTTATTCTGATCTAGTTTCAAGTACTAGCGACACTATTCGACCCAGTGTCCAAAATGCGATTGAATCCGTTGAATGGCTCACAAGCGATCAAAAAGAACGCTTAATCAATAATCTCACGAAATGCTACAGTCGTCAAATTGCGTACGACACCAACCCTCAGCCCAATCTAAAAACCAGTTCTATAAAATCGCTATGGTTCCAATCCTTATCCAAAGAGCAGGCGTATCAATTGCTATCTGCACTAAATACCATTGACACGGAATTGCGCAGCCGCATGCAGGTGGGTTACTCCCGTGATTTAAATATTTTTGGGGTAGGCACCAAAGAGCTTCGCCCCATGTCTCAAAACAAAGAAGCCCTCATCGGAGCCTGTTACAACCTATTTGACGGACTATTTAACATCGGGATACCTATTATTTATTTGGTTCTATCGGGTTGCGGCCTTCGTTTTGATGGGGACCGTTTCTTAAATCATACCATTGATGAATTGGGCCCGCTGTATGAAGAATCACCCCCCAACATTCAATTTCAATCCGCTTTCTCCCAGTTTCTGCTTTTTTTTATATCGGTCATTCAAAGTGGGGTTCTGGTTGTTCGGTTATTAGCCTTGCACAACTGGAAGTCGGCCATTGTACTACCAACATCATCCGGCGCCTTGTCCGATTTCAATTTAGCCCGCCATGCTGATGATCTATTTGGCAATACAACCGATAATTCCCCGGGTCTTTTTCCGATGCTAAAACAATTTGGGGTAGGTACGTTTGTGCGAACCGATACCAATCAATCATCCGATATGACCAAAGCCATTTTAACCGAAATACGAAATGGCGTCACCGCAAAGGAATTCACCCCATCCGACTCCTTTCCAAAAGGGCAGCCATTTCAGGGCTTTTTTATTGTTTTGGATACCTCCACATCCGATGAATTGCCCGATTTTACAAAAGATGCCCGATTCCATGTCTTCACCACATATGAAGCCACCTCTATTCCAGATTCCATAACCACCCCACGGCCCAATAAATGGTCCGAACAACTCAAAAATGCCGTAGAAAAGAATGCGAACCAACGAGACGAATTTCAAAAATCCCTATCGGACCAGGCCGATTCATTTCAAAAAATGGCCCAGGTTATTTGCGATACGCCCTACCCCCCCCAAGACAACCCTTTTTTCAGCTTAATTGGGTATGAATCGTATTTGGAAAAAGCGCAAAAATTACTCAATGAGACCCCTTGGTTAGAATTGCGTGGATCGTATGGATTGGGAAAAACCGATTGTGCTAACGCCATCAAACGTGCCATTACACCAACTACACACGATTCCAATGCCGCGCTCCCGCCCTTGGTTTTGAGCACACATGCCGGAAAAATGCGTATTGGTTCCAACACCCCGTATTCCTATAACCTGTTTAATTCGGCAGCTTTTTCAAGAGTGGCCGCTTTAGCAGATGCGTTGTACACAATGATGACCGTCATTATATTGGTTAAATCCATTGATTATCACACGAAAAATGCCACGGATAACGATCCCTACGTGCAATCACTGTTTAGCGTTATCCTGGTCTTTTTGGGGCTAAGTGTCAAATCGGCGAACAATGCCCTCATCTATTACCAACAAAAAAACTTTCCAACCCAAACCAAACTGGATGCCCCCAATCAAACCCGTTTTATTGCCAGCACCAAAGGATTGGACGCCCTGACTATGGTGGCGCAGTCATCAACGGGCCCCTTTCAATCACGATTCGCTAATCATGACCGGCTGCTATTTCAGTCCGATGGGGAAGGGGTTATTCGTGTAGAAGATCTGGATCTCATGGATTCAATTTGTCAGCATTTACTCATGCGAACCATTTTTCTTAAAACAGTTCCTGTTTACCCTTACTTTTATTTAGATCATCCCCATAATCATGACATCGTATCCGTTGCTACCAGTAACGCTAAGCCGTATACCGTTGAATCCGAATACTATCGCGATTTCCCAGAAGGCAAACACGACACAATTGTTGCCATGATTAATTTTCACATTGTACAGGCCATCAGCCGCTTGGACAATGCCGATACATTGTTAGAAAATTTGGATAGTAACTCTGACTTTAAATCAGAATTATTAAAATATTTTTACAATGAAACGCATTATGTACTATGCCGTCAACAGCTTAAAGTATTGGATGAATTGGAAAATATCACCGAATACACACCTGCGATTGTGACCCGTTTGTTTGATGAGAATATTTTTTCTCAGCCCCATTTAAGGGTTTTACATGATGCCTTAAATAAACTCCGTGATAATTCGCAATCTACGGATAGTAGTTATTAGCTTATATCGAACCAATCGGGTAACCCATGAGCCAGACAGCTGTTTTTTTCTAAATTATGGCAATGTCATTTTGCTTAATTGTTAATCCAGCAGCGGGGCGCTCATCACCATGGCGAAACTGGGCAAATCGCTGGTTACGCCGTCAGCCACGGCATTATTATCAAACGGCATCCACCGCCGTTTCGGCCGTTATTGATCGATTGCGTTACCATGGTGCCACGATTGATATTCATTACACAACCCAATCGGGTGATGCCACGCGTTACGCGCAATTAGCCGCTGAATCCGGTCGATACGCCGCCGTCATTGCCATGGGGGGCGATGGCACCATTAATGAAGTGATCAATGGTATCATCGATACGGATGTCCCGTTAGGCGTTATTCCATTTGGAACCGCCAATGTCTATTGCTCTGCATTCCATTTGCCGAATACCATCAACGATGCCGTTGACCGAATTATTGCTGGAAAAACCACTCATATTGATGTCGGCAGTATTCATAATCGGTATTTTGTTTGCATGGCGGGCATTGGGTTTGACGCGTATATTATTACGCGACATTCATCATCATTAAAGTCGTATTTCGGCGGTTTTAGTTACCTTATAACCGCATTACGGCATTATTTTTCGTATCCATTTCACCCCATCTCTTATTGCGTTGATGGCCGTAGCACGGTACACAAATGTGCGTTATTTATTATTAGTAATACTCATTTATACGGTGGCCGATTCGCACTGTCCCCAAACGCATCCCCCTCCGATGGCTACCTAAATGCCTGTGTATTTAATGACATCCGCATTATGTCGATTTTAAAAAATGCCAAACACCTTGTCTGTGGCCAGCCTCAAAAAATGATCGGTTTCAAAAGTTTTTTATGCAAAGAAATTGAATTCAAATCAGGGCCGTCCCACACGATTCACTGTGATGCTGAAGTCATTGGCCATACACCCGCAACGGCACATATTCATTCCAAAAAACTACGCATTATTCATTAATCGTGTAAATACATAGTCAATATTCCAAATCATTGGTATACTAGAACCACTAAATATAACGGGAGTTTTTTATGAGTTTATCTATTTATTATGACAACGATTGTGATTTAAACAAAATCAAAAACAAGAAAATTGCCATCATTGGGTATGGGTCTCAAGGGCATGCGCATGCATTAAATTTAAAAGACAGTGGCTGCACGTCCATTACCATTGGTTTGCGTCCGGGGTCTTCTAGTGCGGATCGGGCCCAGTTGGCAGGATTCTCCGTAGCCGATCCGTCCGTTGCGGTTGTGGATGCGGACATTATCATGATTCTTGCGCCGGACGAGTATCAGGCGGATGTTTACGCTCAAATTGAACCACAGATTAAATCGGGTGCGGCGTTAGCATTTGCTCACGGACTCAATATTCATTTTAAATTAATTACACCCCGACCGGATCTAGATGTCTTTATGGTGGCACCCAAGGGACCTGGTCACACAGTTCGTAGTGAATATTTAAAAGGCGCTGGGGTTCCCTGTTTAATTGCAATCGCTCACAATGCCACTGGTTTGGCCAAAACCTTAGCATTGGCTTGGGCATCGGGTGTTGGAGGGGGGCGTTCCGGTATCATTGAAACATCCTTTAAAGATGAATGTGAAACCGATCTATTTGGCGAACAAGCGGTTTTATGCGGTGGGGTTTCTGCATTGATTCAAGCGGGATTTGAAACATTGGTTGAAGCGGGTTATCCACCCGAGATGGCTTATTTTGAATGCTTGCACGAAATGAAGCTCATTGTTGATTTAATCTATGAAGGGGGATTGTCGAATATGCGATATTCCATATCCAACACGGCGGAGTTTGGTGACTACTACACAGGCCCCAAAATCATTACCGATGCAACAAAGTTGGCTATGAAATCCTGTTTGAAAACCATTCAGTCCGGCGAATTCACCAAAGCGTTTATTGCTGACAGCAAAAATGGTGGCCGCCAGCTTCGCGAGTGGCGTCAGGCAGGAGCAGCACATCCCATCGAAGCGGTGGGTGAACGTTTACGTCAATTAATGCCTTGGATTCGAGCCAATAAACTGGTTCAAGAGTCTACAACCTCCTAATTTTTTGTGATGAGACTATGGTCAAATTAAGCGTTAACGTTAATAAGATTGCCTTATTGCGTAATGCACGGGGGGGGAATCATCCGAGCGTGATTGAATTTGCCAAAAAAGCCATTGCCGCCGGAGCTAGTGGCATAACGGTGCATCCCCGTCCGGATATGCGTCACATTGTGCCCGACGATGTTATTCAATTGGGCCACTGGCTCAAGGAAACGCCTTACGAGTTCAATATAGAAGGCAATCCCTTTGAAGAAGCCAACGGATTGTTTCCGGGGTTTATGACATTGATTGATAGCGTAAAGCCGGATCAGTGCACATTGGTACCCGACACACGTCACCAAAAAACATCCGACCACGGCTGGGATTTTATTCGTGATGGCGATGCGTTACGGCCCATTATCCGCCATATTCACGATGCGGGGATTCGTTGCAGTGTGTTTATTGATCCCAATCACGCATCGCTCGAGGGGGCTCGCGCATGTGGGGCAACCTGTATTGAATTGTATACAGAATCGTATGCGCGGGCTTTTTTTGAAGGCAATTATGCCGATATATTGGCAAACTATTGGGATATTGGCCGCCAGGCCCATGATTGGGGCATGCGTGTCAATGCGGGGCACGATCTTAATATCCGCAATTTAGCCGCATTTGCCGCAATGCCCTATTTGGATGAAGTGTCGATTGGCCAGGCATTGGTGACGGATGCCCTTGAATGGGGATTCCACAATGCCGTTCAGGCCTATTGCAAGGTACTTGAGCCATTTGGCCGGATTTCTTAATCGAATTTGTGGCGATCATTCACTTTTTTTATTTAATTTTAAAATTAAATAATTTGTTTTTTTAAAAGGCACTTTTATTGGTGCGCCGTCCTTTTCGCAAGAGATTTTTTTGACCATTTTGACCAACTAAATAATCGCGGTTGATTAGATTGCTTTCAGCTCGTATAATGATTGAGTCGGGGTGTAGCGCAGTCCGGTTAGCGCACCTGTTTTGGGAACAGGGGGCCGCAAGTTCGAATCTTGCTACCCCGACCAAAATAGGCCGTTCCAGGCGATTTTAGCTGCGAGTCCGTACCTGGTGGTACTGTCCTCTCCGCTAGAAATCACCCGGAACGACCTATTTTTTTACCGCCTATTCTTCACAATTTTTTTTACCACCTTTTTTACACAATTTTAGCTGCGAGTCCGTACCTGGTGGTACTG
>JALQXX010000047.1:2150-7541 GCA_023262965.1 Candidatus Marinamargulisbacteria bacterium | reverse complement strand
ATTATTAATAAATATAATTTATATTTTTAATATATATTTTAAAGGGTGCAAGCCTATTGCTTTTTGAGCTGTAACACTTTCGTAGCTCAGTTTATGCTTAAAATGCCATTCAGCTTAATTTTGGAAACAAAGAAAAGTAAAACATGGCTGGGGTGGCTGGATTCGAACCAACGATCACGGGACCAAAACCCGTTGCCTTGCCGCTTGGCTACACCCCAACAATACAAAAAATTGTATCAAAAAAATCCATAACCAGCAACCCAAAATAGGATTTGTTAAAAAATTACAGATAGGCAGTGGTACCGGTGACTAAGCCGTCAAAAAAGCCGCTACAGTCCAGCAAATAACCGCCAGTCCAGCCGCATATGACGCTGGAATTAACTGGGTTTTCACATGGTCCATTAAATCACAACCGGTACACATAGAGCTTAAAATGGTTGTATCCGAAATAGGGGAGCATTGATCCCCCATAACACTGCCATTTAAAACAGTTGCAAAGCAAATCATCAAAAACGCTTTGGGGTGGGCCAGTCCGGCGTATTGCGCCACGCTCCACGCCAAGGGAAGTGCGAGCGGAAACGCAACCGCATAAGTTCCCCAACTCGTACCGGTTGAAAAGGCAATCGCAACCGTAAGGGTCATTAATATAACCGGTAAGGCATAATACGGAATCGCGTTTCCAAGCATATCCACCAAATAGAGTCCGCCACCCGCTTCTTTGGCAATGCCTCCAATTGTAATGGCGAGTATTAATATAACCGATCCCATAACAACGCCTTTCAAGCCTTCACCAATCCCTTCCACCACTTCAATCAGTCGCATGCCCCGAATCAGTGCCAGTAGGGCCGCACTAATAAAAGCCGCCCCAAATCCCCATCGTACATTAGGACTTCCGGCGAAAATAAAGGTGCCAATACTAATGCCAATCAATAGCGCTAAGGGAAGAAAAAAATCAATCACATGCGGCCTGTAATTATCGGGGATGTCACTGCTTTCCAACTCTTTTGCGGACAAAGGACTGGCATTGGGGTGATTTAATTCACCGGTGGTACGCGCCCGAACAATCGCTTCCTTCATTTTTTTCCCTAAAAAGGGGGCCTTATCAACGGACAATAACAGGGTGCCAATCACCGCAAATATGGCGTAAAAACTAAAGGGTACGGATTGAAAGAAGAACGCAATTCGATCGGCCTCAGTGGCCAAAAAGCCCGCGCCGGACACCACCATAAATGCTTGAACATACCCCGGCCAAGCATTAAATGCCAATAAACAGGCCACCGGAGATGCGGTTGAATCCACAATATAGGATAGCTCCTCATGGGATATCTTTTCTTTATCGGCAATGGGCTTAACCGTTGATCCCACCAACACCGTACTCATTGTACCCCCTTGAAAAAATATAATGCCCAAAAACCACGCAACAAACTTTGCCGATCGTGGGCCACGGACAACATAGGTGGTCATGAGCTCCGCAAACGCTTTCGCCGCACCGGATCGTGCCCATATTCCCATCAATCCCCCCAGTAACCATAGGTATAGCAACATAATCCCTGCGGCGCCTTTGGTTGACATGGTCTCTAATAAAACCGTGTCGGTAATATCGTATTTTTGAAGCAATAACGCCCCCACAATAATACCCGAAAACAATGCGGTAACGGGCTCTCGTGTTAACCAACACAATGCGATAGCAACAATCGCGGGCAATAATGACCATATGCCAAAATGCTTGGCCAACGTATTTTGAGTCACCGAAATAACCGGTTCACCGTTTTCAAAGCGTGTACTCGCAATAATCTCAGTGGCGGGGATTTGCGTGATGTCCACATTGGGTTTACGCAAGGCCGACAGGGTCAGTTGCGCCGTATCTGCAGTGGGTAGGGTATCCACCAAAATGGGATTCCCCTTAACCGTGACATAAGGCGCACCATCAATGGATTGCACCGGTAACGACATCGACTGAATGACATAGGTAGGGCCTTTAAATGCCCCAATATACCAGGCTAACAATGAGCATAAAATAACAACAAATATGGATGGTTTTGATAATAGCTTGCTAAAAAATCCCCCACCAAACGATTGGTACTTTTCGTTGGTCTCATGACTCTTCTCTTCAGCATATACAAATGAGTTGTGACGAGGATGCGCCGCAATTATCGGCTTTTTCAGTGTATTTTCTATCTTTTTTATCATGAACGTGTTATCCTCCTTGAGTATAGAATCACACACTAAGCCTGATGATATCACGACTGGCCTATAGTTACAACCGCCCCATGCGTGCATTTATGTAGTGAATTACCCGTTGACCGGTGGGTACACCCGGTTAAAAATCGTGTCGATATGCTGCGTATAGGGCGATAGTGAAAATAAATCATTTCGCTCTTTTTCAGATAGAAGCGATTGAATTTCCGGGTCTTCAGCTATTTTTTTATCAAATGAAACGTGCTCATCAAATGCAGCATGGGCGTTTTTTTGAACAATACGATACGCATCCTCTCGGCTCATGCCGTGATCGATCATTTTTAGTAGTAATTGTTGCGAGAAAAATACATTGTAAGACTTGGCAATATTGGCCGTCATTTGATCCACATTGACATGCATTCCTGTGATGACACGGGTCATTTGGGCCAACATATAATCAAGTGCCATGGTGGCATCGGGGAAAATAACACGCTCGGCAGATGAATGCGATATGTCGCGTTCATGCCATAAGGCTTGATTTTCCATGGCGGTTAGGGCATAGCCACGAATTACGCGTGCGAGCCCGGATAATCGTTCACACACAATGGGGTTTCGTTTATGCGGCATGGCTGAGGACCCTTTCTGACGGGCCGAAAACGGTTCGGTAATTTCGTTGAACTCGGTTTTTTGAAGGGAACGAATTTCAACCGCCATTTTCTCAATTGTTCCAGCAATTAAGGCCAATGTCGTAATGAATTCGGCATGACGATCACGTTGTAAAATTTGTGTGGAAATAGGGGCCGGTTTTAAACCCAGCTCATCACACACCAGTTGCTCCAGTTGAGGTGGCATATGGGCGTAATTCCCAACGGCACCCGATAATTTACCCACATTCATTGTTTCAAGAGCGTGGTCCAGGCGATAGCAATGCCGTTGAAGTTCGTCGTACCATACGGTTAATTTCATGCCCAATGTGGTAGGTTCCGCATGAACACCGTGTGTGCGCCCCATTGTTAGCGTCATTTTATGGGCATGGGCTTGTGTTTTAACAGCGGTCATGAGCGTGTCAAGGCCATGACGTAACTGATGGCCAGCGTCGCGAATGAGTAAGCTAAAGGCCGTATCCACAACATCCGAACTGGTGAGTCCCAAGTGAACAAAACGGGATTCCTCACCCACAAATTCAGCCACGCAGGTTAAAAATGCAATAACATCATGATGGACCTCGGCCTCGATGGCATCAATGCGGTCAACATCAATTTGGGCGTTGTCACAAATAATCCGATACGATGATTCGGGGATATTACCGAGTGTTACGTGGGCTTTGCAAGCCGCTAATTCCACATCCAGCCACTTCTTAAATTTGGTTTCTTGCGTCCAAATAGCCGCCATTTCGGGTCGTGAGTATCGTTCAATCATTTTTGTATAGTACCGTGTAATGAATGTATTGAGAAGTCTAATGAAAATTGTAGCCGGCTTCGCCAAAATACCTGCCATCAATATAACTGAGTACAACAATATCAATAGCATCCGCAACGTTGGATAATTCCGGTGTGTATTCATTGGCCCATTGAATGGTTTCTGGAAAAGACACTTTTCCTGTACCGGTATGTTTAATTAAAATAATCATTTTGGATGCAAACCCCTCGGGCGGATTTTTAAAGGTAATATCTCGGGAGTTGTCATCGACGGTTAAAATGCGCATATTGCCGTTGCTCCAATCAATCGTCTGTAATATAGGGATTGCCCCCATGCCAACGCTGCCATCAAAAAACACATTGTCAACAACCATTGCGGGTGATTCGGTAGCCGTTTCGGTTGATTCAGAGGCGGTGGTTTTCAGTTGTTTAATAGCAACAGGGCCATTAAAATAGCCAGCGTAATTTTTAAAATTGGATAGGGTAGGGGCTTTACCGTAAATTCCGGCATTAAACTCCGTGGTAGATCGTAAAAAATGGGTGGTAAATGAGTGCCCATCCAGTGTCATATTGGAAGAAATGCCACTTTGGTCGATGTCGGGATTATAATTAATCGCAATATCAATTCCAACAGGCGCATTGTATTGGCTTTCAACAGTCACAGAAATCGGCGTTTTCCCACCGGTATCAATGCCGATTTGTCCCGATGCAGATAGGGTGCGTCCATCAGTTTGTATGGGGGCGCTGTTAGCGGTGTTGGTTGTAACAACAATGGCATTTTTGGATGTGGCCCTAATTTCTTCGGTAACGGTGAGTGTAGCCGAAGGGTCTTGTGATACAGAGGATCCAATTTGAAGCGTGCCTTCAACCAACAATCCATTTGGGGGAATCGCTTTGTCGCGGTATGTGCTTCCTAAAATAAATCCCGAGGCCACATCCAATCCATTTAATGGGGTGGTGTCACCGATTACTAAACTGGTTGCAACCGATAATTGCTTGGTTTTGATATCCATATTACTAATGGTGGATGTCAATGGCTGGTTATGGGTCAGTTGAAGCCCATTAATGTCCGAATTGTAGGTAATGAAGGTATAGGTAGGGGGGTCAACGGTTACATTTTGGGTTAAAATCAGAGCGCCATTTTCAACCAATATATTGCCCGATACAATCATTCCTTGAACAGGCGATTCTGCCGTTGGGTTCCCCAGTTTTAAGGTTGGGGTGTTGCCTGTATTCGTAAATGTAATATATTCGGATTGGGCCATTTTAAGATTCGCTGTTTCAGGATCGTTGGTTACAAATATAACGCCGTTTGGGGCGAAGTCCGTTAATCCGGTGCCGCCGTGAGATACCGCCAATGGGGCTTCAATTTTACTGGGATCAAATGAAGGGATATTTAATTGTTGCGACGTAATACTTTTGTCCACCAGTTTGGACCCATCAAATTCAATATTTTCTTTAAATTTGTCTTCAATAGAAAGGGTGCCATCGCCAAATCGATTACCAGGAAAATAACCAGCCAAGAGGTCGTCTTCGTTGGGCGGCTCGGGGGGCATTTCAAAATCCGCCCAATTAAGACCTTCATTTATAAATTTTTCAGTCGTCAATGTAATCTCTCCAAAATCCTCATCTTGTAAAGTGCCATTCGCAATCTGCTCAGATATAATGGTGCTGCCTTTTATTTTTGCGGCGGTAAATGCACCTGGGGCAAAATCGTCATTGGTTAATGATTTATATGCGATATGGACGGATTGAATGGCGCCATCCATAATATTTTGACCGGTGATGCTGTTTA
>JALQXX010000047.1:0-2140 GCA_023262965.1 Candidatus Marinamargulisbacteria bacterium | reverse complement strand
TTGGCATTAATTTTTCATTTGTAATAGATGTATTTGAAAATTTGGTGCCATCAATGGTTTTTTCGCCGATATCGATACGGGCAATTGTTTTATAGACAATCATTTCGGATGAAATACTGTTGTCTGCAAGATGGCGACCGTGAATGGATGCATCGCTAAATGTAGATGTTTGAATCGATTTGTCTTTTATATGGCGCCCCACAATGGTTTTTTCAGCAATGTCACGGATTTGTATGGCGCTGTCGGCAATGTGGCGGGATTCAATAATGGCATTGCCCAGTTGCGCGGGTGTTAATAAAAAAGAGCAGCCATCGCAGTCATCCTGCCATTTGGCATTGGTAAAAGTCCCATCCGCGAAATGCCTGCCAATCCAGATGGGGCCTTCTTGTAGCGTGGTGTCGTTTGCAATGGGGTGGCTGGGGTTCCAATCATCCGCTGTAAGGGCGGGTTTTGCCAATACGCGATCGTCAACACTATCCGGGTTGATTGCTGAGCTTGTTATGGCGTTATCGGCAATATGCCTGGCTTGAATACTCGGAGCCGAATTGCCATCAGCATCTTTCCACATAATATGAGAGTCGTCAATGCCGTCATCGTTTGTTGTGGTTTTTAGGGCACCAATCGCCATACCAAAACCGATAGCGGCGGCATCTGCAAAAAATGACGAATTCAGGGGCTCCGGTTTAATATCCTCGCCTTGAATACTATGGTCGGCAATATTATTGATGGTCATATTCGTTGAATTCACACTGTTTTCAGGGATATCGTCAAAAACAATGGCTTCATTGGCGATGTGGCGGGTTTCAATACTATTATTAACTAAGTCATTATCGGTAATGACCCCATAGGCGATGTCATCACCGGTAATATCCGCGAATTTTTCAGAACTTAAAATGTCCGAGTTGAATTTTTCAGCATCAACACTGCCGTTATCAAATGCGCTTTCAATAATACTCTTATCCATAAATTTGGTGGTATCCAAGCTATAGCCATCAATATTAGCGCCTTTGATTGTGCCGTCGGCAATGCTTTCTCCCGATACGGTATCGGTTGGCAAGTAGCCATTGGTGTCGGATACGTATATATGATACGGCTTTTTTTCAAATGCGGGATACAATTCTATATAAGTGCCCGTTGCATCGGTCTTTTTTTCAGGGCCATCAATCGGTGCCTCGCTTTGGTTGATATAAAATTTTAAGTACTTGACGTATACCTCGCCGGTTAGGTAATAGCCATTTCCCTGAAACGTCTCGCCTGCCAGCGCCCCTCCGATGGTTAAACTATTGTATTTTGTGTCCTCCGTATTGATACCAACAGAGCCGCTAATTATGAAAGCGTTATTGTGTTCTGTAGAGGCGCCCTCAATAGTTGGCGCATTCCATAAGAACGAATTATTTCCAAACGTTTTTGGAGCCATCATCCCACCGACAATGGTATGGCTATGAGACGGGGGATCTGTCATAGACCCATTTAATACGGTGTTGGCTGTTCCGGTTTGGATTGTGTCGGGAGATTCATTGCTTATATACATACTGAAGGCAATGGATTCTTCCCCAATTATCATGGCGCCACCAGATGAAATGGCAATGCTATGGGGATCGGGCAACGTTATGTCCTGGGTATCTACAGCGATGGCAATGGCCCCCGTTCCCGTTACGTTTGTTAATCTTGTTGTGGATTTATTGATTAGGTTAATAGCACGTTCGCCACTGGCATGACTATTGGGGCCGATACCCACAGAATATTTTCCAACAGGGTTTGAGGGGTCAACAGGGTTTGGTGTGTTAAATTCACCCAGTCGAAAGGCCCCCTTTGATGCGACCCACATCATCGATGGCTCGTCATTGGAATACACGATATCGTCTGACACATTCCCATGCATGACGACATTGCCACTCACCATAAATGCTTCCAATGGATTTTGGGTGTGGATGCCCAAATACCCATTTGGCTTGGCATGGATAACGGGGTTGGATAAATTGTCCTTTGGAAATAGAGAATACCCGGTGGCATTTCCCGCTAAGTCCAATCGTTTCCAACCCTCGGATGTTTTCCCTTCAAAAAACGCACTTAAGCGTAGGGTTCCTGGGGCATCATTTTGAGTGTTACCAATAATAATAGCGGTGTCTGAGCTGCCGGC
>JALQXX010000046.1 GCA_023262965.1 Candidatus Marinamargulisbacteria bacterium | reverse complement strand
GAGTTTCGGGTGAATACGGATACAGATAGTGGTCAAGAGAATCCATCCGTTACCGCCCTAAATGACGGTTTTGTTGTTACATGGGAGTCTGAGGGCCAAGATGACTCCTACAGTGCTGGCGTATACGGCCAATTGTATGATGGGAATGGTGGCCGAGTGGGTACGGAGTTTCGGGTGAATACGTATACGACTGAGCAGCAGTGGAATCCATCCGTTACCGCCCTAAATGACGGTTTTGTTGTTACATGGGAGTCTAATGGTCAAGATGGATCTGGTAAGGGCATATACGGCCAATTGTTTGATTCGAACGGAACGCCAGTGAAATCGGAGTTTCAGATAAATACATATGTGACTAATGATCAGAGTTTACCATCAGTTTCGGCATTAAATGACGGTTTTGTTGTTACATGGGAGTCTTATGGCCAAGATGGATCCGGTGAGGGCTTATATGGACAATTTTTTGATTCAAATGGCAACAAAGTAGGTGTAGAATTTCAGATTAATACATATACAACTAGTCGTCAGAGGGATTCATCGGTTACGGCATTAAATGACGGTTTTGTTGTTATATGGCGCTCTTCTGGCCAAGATGGCTCAGGATATGGCATTTACGGTAAAAAATACACGCGTTCGCCATTAGATATATCACAGATTAGCGATAGTGCCGCAATCGGGGATCGTGTGGGTAATTTCAATGATGGATACACCTACACATTGATAGCGGGTGAAGGGGACACCCACAATGCCTATGTATCAATTAGCGGCACGGGATTGTATCTACAGCAGCTATTAAATTATAACACTGTGCCAACCATCACCATTCGTATACGGGCAACGGATTCAGCGGGCGATTATACGGATTACGCAATGGTTATTTTGGTATCAAATAGCAATGCCGTATCAAATGCCCCTCCAACCGCCGTGGGTGTAAGCAGCACGCAAGTAATGGAGTCATTATCGGTGGGGTCTGTTGTAGCAACATTGGATGCAACGGACCCAAATAGTGCGGATGAGCACACATATGAGCTAATTGTGGGTGACGGGGATAGTGACAATACCTATTTCAATATTAACGGTAATGAGCTACTCTTGGCGAAGCCATTGGATTATGAAACGCAATCATCATTAACCATTCGCGTTCGAGCAACCGATGCGGGGGGACTATTTGTGGATCAAACCATCACGTTGTCGGTTCAAAACGTCAACGAACCCCCAACAGACATCCAGGTCAACAACATGCAAATCGCGGAATCAGCGACTATTGGCACCACAATCGGAACGTTAACGGTACTGGACTCAGATTTCAATGACACGCACACCTACACATTAATCGACGCGGCAAACTACCCCGACAACATATACGTGCGCATTGAAAACGGTCAGTTGGTATTGAATCGCGTGGTGGACTACGAGAACAAACAATCCCTACAAATTCGCGTTCAAGCCACCGATGCCGAGGGGGCAACGATCGTAAAAACGATAACGATTGCGATTAACAACGTCAACGAACCCCCAACAGACATTCAGGGCAACAACATGCAAATTTCGGAATCAGCGACCGTCGGCACCGCAATCGGAACGTTAACCGTACTAGACGCGGATTTTAATGACACACATACCTACGCATTAATCGACGCGGCAAATTACCCCGACAACATATACGTGCGCATTCAGAACGGTCAGTTGGTATTGAATCAAGTGGTGAATTATGCGGACAAACAATCCCTGCAAATTCGCATTCAAGCCACCGATTCCCAGGGCAACACGATTGTAAAAACACTAACAATTAGTGTTGGCAGAACCAATCAAACACCCGCGCCTGTCCAAATTAGCACGACGCAAATCCCCGAATCCATAACGGTCGGAGATACGGTTACCAAATTGGATGAAGGCGATAATACGCACACATACGAATTGATCGACATTAATTCGTATCCCGACAATGCGTACGTTCGGATTGAAGGAAACCGATTAATATTAGCGCAATCCATACAATTAAGCGTGCAATTATCATTAAATATTCGTATTCAATCCATCAACCTACAAGGCGCTGTCGTCATTAAAACACTGGTGATTGCGATTGGGGGCGGGCGTCAATCCGCTACCGTAACGCAGCAGGTGCCATCGGCCATTGGTATTGGGGTGGGATCCAACACCGTTGTGGGCACATTTGCACAATCCGATTCCCAAAATACGTATCGATTGGTTAGTGGGGAAGGGGATGCCTACAATTATGTGTTCACAATCGTCGGGAATCAACTGATAACAACACAAACGATACCATCGGAATGGGTGGGAACGATATCCATTCGTATCGAAATTCAGAATAGTAGCGGCGTGCGTACAGAAAAAATCATTCCATTGCACATGGTATCACCGATTAATGATGTCACCCTAAGCAAGTCAACGATTCTGGAAAACCAACCCATCGATACCATCGTTGGCCAATTGGGCACCAACATTCGCAATGACACGGATACACGATATCAGTTGGTTTCGGGGGAGGGTGACACCGACAACGGGTATTTCCAGATTGTGAGTAGCGAATTGCGTACCGCCCAGGTCATGGATTTTGAGAGCAAAAACACGTTCAGTATTCGTGTTGAGGGGGATCGCGGGGGCAGTCGCCACGAAAAATCTATGAGAATTCAACTAATGAATCAAAATGAAGCGCCCAATGACATTGTATTTAATGAGCGGGGATTAACGATTGACGCGGTAGCATCGGGCACTTCGGTTGGAACATTGGTGGTATCGGATCCAGATAGGAACGATACGCACACCTGTGACTGGGTTCAAACGGCGGAATATCCCGCAAACGCGTATTTTTCGATTGTTAATCGGGATGTTCGCGCGCGCGCGGTTGTATTGAATCGCTATAACCAGATGCGCGTTCGCTGTATTGATCCGGGCAATTTATCTGTAAACAAAACCATTTCACTCAGTTTGGGAGCCGCCGCTGCTCAAACGTCCCCTCAAATATCGCCTCAAACGTCGCCTCAAGCGTCCGAAATCCCCCCGATATCTGAAACGGCTGTTAACCAAGCAACGCCTGCGCCCATCACCGAACCGGCTCGTTTTGGTGTACAGGCGAGGATTCCGAATCAGCGATACTATTTTAGGGGCGGCTATCCGTCATTTCGGTTCAACATAAAAGACTATTTTTCAGGCGTAGATACGGACAATTTAATGATAACATTTACCCTTAATGGTGAGGTCATCGATGGCAAAGAGCATCCGTGGTTTCGATTTTCGAGTACGTTGGGCAATGATTGGGTTGAGGTCAGTATACAGCTAGACGATGCCACGTCAGGGACCCATGATATCGGTGTTATCGCAACGGATGGGGCATCATCAGTGAATCAAACATTTTCGATAGCTCTTTTAGAGTCATCCGAATCCAACAATAATGAACCGGATTATGATATCTATTTCAGGAGTCAGGTTGGTACAGGTTTATTAGCGGGCGGCGTATCGGCATTAATCCTAGCGCTTATTGGATGTGTGCGCTGTGGACGGCAACGCGACTAGGCCGTCCATTGGATTATGACACCGTATCATCCATTCGGATTCGAGTGCGGTCTACCGATGCCGGGGGGGGGGTAACGGCATCGAACTGAACAGGGCAATGCCAACGGCTACGCGGGGTCGTTTGTTTCGAGAATAGCGATTACATCGGACTCTGACAAATCCGTTATATTAGAAATCTCCTTAATGGAAACACCTTTTTTTGACATGTTTTTGACCATTTTTTTTGTGGCATTAAGCGCCCCCTCTTCTCGACCTTTTTGCAGCCCCTCTTCTCGCCCCTTTTGTTCCCCTTCTTCAAACCCGTTTTGCGTGGCTTTAATCAATCGCGCATCCTCGTCATGCAACTCTTTAAGAAGCCCTTGATAATTCTCCCATTCATAATCGTCTAATTGGGTTGTTTCAAAAACACGCATTGCTTTTTCGACCAAGGGGTCTTTTTTTAATTCGGGAGGCAATGTTTGAGGGGTATAGTTTTCAGCCCGTGACAGTAATGCGGCCCATCGATCCAATGCCGTTTTTATATACCGCATTTCTTCAGGAATTTTTTTTAGCTCAATGTAATGTATCTCCAGTATATCCGCAAACTCATTATGCGACTTAACATTAAGCACTTTAAACACATTGTGGTAATCTTTTTCTTCGGGTAATCCTATGAAGTTTAATATATGAATACTAATTGTTTTTTCTAATTTAAAGTACGGGTCTTTTTGCTCCAATTGATTAAGAAATACACTGCTCCAGTAGTACAGGGCGCGTTTTTTATAGGCCAAACTATCACTCACCTGAACCTCAATGTGAAACCATGTTCCGTCTTGACTTTTTGCTTTGATATCCACAATGGATAATTTGGATCTGTCCCGACTTTTATTGTTATATGGATTTTTAATTTCAATTTCAGTGACTTGATCAGCCTCTGAAACAATAGAATTAATTAAACTTATTAATAAATCAGTGTTTTTTTCAAATATAATTTTAAAAACAAAGTCAACTCTCGGGTTGATGAAACGTTTTTTTGTGTGGCTATTTTTCATATCGGTACTATATTACATGAATGATCCGCATGAATCAATATCAGACAATCTATTTATGGTCGGTTATATGCGCTGTCTTTGTAGAGATACTGTCGAACCCATTTTACACTCACCACCACCAACGAAGAGGCTTGTTGTGGGTCGGTTTCGTTTTGGGTGTGATAAAACAGGCGGGCCTTTTCGGCCCGCTTTTGGGGAGGCATGTGCTGGGGCGGTTTGCCATGCAGCCTTGGGGGGGGGCAACGTCGGTTGAATCCGGCGTTGTTACGGGGCATTTGGCCTGTAATGGGAAGGGGGTAGATTAGCAGGCTGGGTGGGGAGCGTTTTGTATAATCACATATAGAATCGGTGAGATTTTTGTGGATTAGTGGGTTGGGGGGTTCTTTGATAAGGTGATATAAATGTAGTGGGATTTTGTTAGGATTTGTGAGGAAATATTGATTAAAAATAATCTTGAATTTTGGCGATTATTTTTTGAATTTACTGCTCATTAATGCCATTTTATGTTATGTGGAATATAACCAAAAAAAGCATGGCTTTTTATGTGGATTTTGCTTGTTGTTTTTGGGTTGCTGTTGTATAAGTGGGGTAGTTATTATTTTTTTAAAGGAGCAGTACATATGGATTTTCAATCATCCGGTTTAGCAAATAAGGGGACGGTTCGGGGGAATTTTGGGGCGAACATCCGTACATCCATGCATGGGGTGCAACGTGGGTTAAAGGGGGCGGGCGACGGTCAGTCGAAACCTGCGATTTTGGATGCAGCGTCGATAGGGGTGGATGCCTTTGCGGCAAAGCACCCAGGCTTGGCACGGGATTATGCGTTTTTGCGGCAGCCGACGCAGCGGCAGCAATGGATGCAGGGTGTGCGGGATGCGGTGCGGCGGGATCCGGCATTTTTGGATAGTTTGGGATTGACGGATGGGGAGAAGCGGGCGGTTAGGGGGTTGTTGGTCAAAGCAGGGGTGATTCAGGATCCGTCTCGGGGGATGATGGGGCGATTGATGGACCGTGTTGGGGAGGGATTTTGGGATATGATTGGTGGGGTAGATTGGGGACGTCATCGCGCTGGGGGGCAACTGCAGGAACTGGTGGGGGTTGAGGAGCCGGTGCCTGGGGTGGATGATGCGGATGGTAAGCGGATAGCGGGGGATGTGTTGAAGCGGTTGGCAACGCGTGGTGAGTTGGTGGCCAGCGAGAGCGCGATGCATCAGCGGCGATTGTTAGCCTCGCAACAATTGGTTGATAGTGTCGGTGAGTCAGGTCCTCACGATGCGGTATTACGAGCGAAGTCATATACTAGAACCGTTCAAGATAGTGTGTCATTGCGGGAACATGTCCCTCCCACATTTTTTGGTCGATCGGGTTCAAGTGATGTTTTTGTTGGTGGGCAGGAGCAATTGATCGACAATATTCCCGATGCAGTGTTTTCGCCACCGACGTATGATTTTGGTTGGCGTATAAATTTAATGGTTGAAAATATGCTTAATAGAAACCCTAGTATTACTTCACCAACCGTTTTTGCCTTAGATAATGTTTTTTTTGTTTCCTGGAAATCGTATAAAGAGGGTTTGACTACTATCAATATCGAGAAGTATAATTTGACTACTATCAATATCGAGAAGTATAAGGAGATTGATTACCGATTATCAAGTATGCAGCTGTCTTTTTCTGTTAATATACCAGGGAACAGGGTTAAATATTCTATCGCTGCTGTTGACAATAGCGTTGTTGTTGTTTTTGCAAATGGCGAGGGTAGTATCGATATAAAACAACTTAGTTCTAGCTTCAAAACACTAGGGGAGGGTACGATTAGTGCCCATCCAATAGGTGACGTTTCTTCTTTGGCCATTCGGAGTGATGGCAAGGCATTCAATGTATATTGGAAGGGGGACGACGATTCGGATGGGTGTTACGTTAAAGAATATCAGGTTTATCAGCCAACGTTGTACTTCCCAGATCACAATGGGAATATCGGGGACGTTTTGATTGATTTTAAAGACGAATATACTTATAAAATGATATCGGGTGAAGGCGATAGGGACAATCTTTTTTTTAGAATAGACAATAATAAGCTAATATTTAATGCGCCATTTCACTATATGTCGTCATCGGAATCGACATTAAGTATTCGTGTGCAAATAACGGATGCAGATGGTGTTTCTGTGGAAAAGGCAATAGTTTTTCCACGCTGGGTTGAACCGGAAGCCCCTCCCGTGCCCGGCTCAAAAAAAATCTCTGTGGACGCTATCGCTGGTATAGCTACTGGTGGATCTGTTGTGTTCATAATAGTAATAGGGATCATAACGAGGTTGCTTAAATATTTTAGCAGACCTTCAGCAAATAGAGAGGGAGAATCAGTGTCTCAAGCAAATATAGAAATGTCAAGACGGCCTCAATCGCTAAATGAAAATGTCATACAGGGAATGGGACTTCAAGATGGTCGTAATAGTCAGTGGGTTCGGAGAGCTATTCCTATACCATTTTTGTCAGCTCCGCAAGGAAATTTTGATGAAAATGGTGGGTATCCCCAAGAAAATTTTGAGCCTGGAGCGCCCAGTGCCCCAGACTTGGCTGCAATTTCTGAGGGAGATTCTCCAGCTGCGCAAGGAAATGTTGATGAAAATAGTGCTGGTGCCCGGGGAGATGTTGACGAAAATGGTGTGGCTGACCAAGAAAGTCGTGCCGTTGTTGCTGAAGCGGGAGCGCCCAGTGCCATAGAGCTCGCTGCAGTTTCTGAGGAAGATTCTCCAGTTGCCCGAGAAAATAATCAAGTTAATGAGGAAAATGGCGCTGCTGACCGAGGAAATAGTGACGATTAGACTTATAAAAATTGATATCCTTTAAAAGGAGGACTGGTATATACGAATTCTTTCAATTTGTGCGGTATAGCAAATAGGGGGCGGTTGGGAGGAATTTTGGGAGGCCCACCAGTACACGAGGGCATGGTGTGCAACGTGGAGACGATGTACATGCCACCCGTTAACCCCGAGTATCAACAACCTTAGGCCATTCGCATGGCTTAGTGCGCAACGTTATGGCTTAAGGCCGGGCAGTCTTAAAAAAGCGAGGTTGGAAACTGGGCATTCATGGATTGAATCAGGGCATTAAAATTGGCATCGGAACCGGACGTGCCAGCGGCATTCATATCCCCATTTCCATTAAAAAGGCCGCTGCCATTAAACAGGGTTGTTTCTGATGGGGTTGATAAAAAGGAATACGGCATGGGGGTGTTGGTGGATGATGTGTTGTCATCGTTGAACATGCTCATGACGGATTGTTGCAATTGGGTTTCAACGGCAAAGGATAATTCCTGAGGGGATCGAGGGGTAAAGGGGAACGTCGAGGTTTGGCCCACATTCAACTGATCGAGTGTAGCGGTATGCCGCTCCAAATTGGCCAATAGTTGGTTGCCAATGGTGTCCAAATAATCCACATAATAGGTGGTTTGTTGGGGTTTTTCGGCGAATAAGGCATTTATGTAGGGGGTAATGGCATACAGGCCAAACACAACATCGCTATACAATTGCGGTAATGCGGTAGTTGACGATGCGGTTACGTTTGGTACCGCGGATGGGGTGGGTAGCAGGGTGGAGAGCTCTTTTAAAATGGTTTGAAGTCGCTTAACATCACTAAAAACAATGGATTCATTCACAATGGTATCCATATCGCGAGTGGATTGGGACAGTCGAAATACAATGGTGGTGTAGCGGGTGATGCCATTGGATGAAGGCGTGCTGGATATAGCGATAGAGGGGGATTGTACCGGGAGGGCCGGTAGAGATGGTATGGGTAGTGGCGTATCGGTATACAGCGATTGGGCCATTATGGCTGTGCTTATCAACATAATCCATAGCAAGCGATGCACCATGGGTACATCATACGAGGGAATGCCAAAAAAGGGAACCAATCAACAAGCGATTTCAATGATGAGCCATTGATTTTCTTGGCTTTTGTGATTAAAGCGAATACTATTATGAATAATAGACTAAAAAGTAAAGAGGTTTTTAATTTATGTTAGGACATACACATTTTTCAGGTTCACATTCAGCAGCTAATAGTTCATTAGGTGTTCGTGCATCAATGGGGCA
>JALQXX010000045.1 GCA_023262965.1 Candidatus Marinamargulisbacteria bacterium | reverse complement strand
ATGAATGAGATCGCAATAAAGTTAGGGCCATTATTTCGAAAATTGGTAGATGAGTATGCCATGCATGGCAATACTATTGATCACTGCACGGTTATAAATCGGGTGTTAAGCATTGCATTAGAATCCACGGACACATGTATTGACCGGATTAAGCTGGGGTATGTTCAATTGCAAATTTTAGCACAAAACGATTCGCTTACATGTTTGGATGCGGTTACGGTGAATACGATTATAGGTATCGTCAATGATATCGCTAGTCAGAGAATTCTATTTGATTCAGGCAAGCATGTATGTGTGGATCTTTTTCAGCATATACTGGATGGAGACTATAGTGATGATATGAAGACAATCGCACGCTACTTCCGCAGAGTAGCCGGGGATGAATCGATTGAGATATCGGATGAGGATATGGCAAGGATAGCTGAATCATCCCCTGTTTGCGATAATCTGATAAGCTCGGTTCTAGAATCGCATCCACAGTTACAGGTTCGCCGGATTGGTGATCCGATTGAAGACATGTTAAACCTGATCTACGAGCGACTCGACCACAATTTTCATAAAATAGATATGCATTTTCAGAGGTGTTGTTCATTAACGGATCCAAGTGATGGAAGGGGCACGCAGTATAAAACAGCCACATTGACGTACATTGATGAGGCTGTGGAATTGAACCGACTAAAAATTGTGTGAATGCGGTATCGGGTGTACACTAGAGCATAACATGCATAAGCGATCGTATGCCGTTATGTTTGGGGTTGTGGCCACGGAGTTGGTTGGTTTTGGGTTGATTATTCCAGTATTGCCCCAAATTAGTCAGCAGTACACATCCTCAGGGGTGTTATTGGGATTGCTGATTGCCAGTTATTCACTGGCGCAGTTTGTGGGAGCCCCTTTTTTGGGGCGATGGAGCGATCACGTGGGTCGAAAACCCGTATTGATTATTAGTAAAATTGGTACAATTGTATCGTATGGTATTTTAGCGATCAGTCATCAGTATTGGATGCTTTTAGTGTCGCGTATTATTGATGGCCTTACTGGGGGAAATATCGCGGTTGCTCGAGCGTATTTAGCCGATATTACACCGGCCAAACAACGATCGCGCGCCATGGCGTTGATTGGTATTGCCTTTGGTGTAGGGTTCATTTTGGGGCCGATTTTGGGGGCTTTTTGCTATCGCATATCCGCAGACTTTTCGGTGGCGGGGATGGTTGGGGCCGCTATGTCGCTGCTGTCGCTTATTGTTACCCTGACCCTTGTTAAGGAGCCCGATCGTATTCGTCCGATCACCCGGGTATCGCTATATCACCAATGGCGCGGCGTGAACACATATGCGTACGGTCTTTTGATAGCGGCTTTTGCCGGGATGTTTCTTTTTTCAGCCTTTGAATCCAGTTTTGCGGTTTTTACATCGCAAAAATTTGGGTATTCGGAGGTTGAAAATAGTTACTTGTTTGCAGCAATTGGGATTGCCGCATTTGTGATTCAAGGCAGTTTTGTCCGATTTAGTATTTCCCCCATTACCCGTGCGTTACGGGTGGCATTTTTTAGCATTGGTATTGGATTAACCCTGTCGGTACTATTCAGTCACCCACTGGCATCAATGGGCTCGCTGATTCTGGTATTATTTGGGGTGGCTATTTTAAATACCCATGTTCCCGCTGCGCTAGCCAGTGATACCGATTCGGCCGGATTTTCTATGGGTATTTATGAAAGCATCAATAGCATGGCCCGGATTATGGGCCCATTGATTGTATTTTCGGTATTTTATGCCCACATTATACGGGTCTATATGTACATGGGTATTGGGGCTTTTTCAGCAATGATTTTTTTACAATGGATTGTGACCAATTCGCCTGATCAACACCATCATGCAGATGCAGCCAACCCCACTTAAAATTTTGCTTTACAAAACGCTAATTGAGATTTAGTATCAATAGTGACATGACAACGCTCAATCAAATGCATATTAATCATTCATGTGTTTTTAAGACGGTTTCAGATGAGCGTATTCGGGATTATTTAATGGCCCATGGTGTTTTACCGGGATCCCCCCTATGTGTCATTGCAAAAATACCCTTTAATGGGGCGATCACCTGCGATTGCCGTCATACACGGTTGGCCATACGTGCCGAAGATGCGGCTTGTATTGTTGTTGATGCCTAAATGGTTACCCTAGTTTTATGGGGTGTTCCCAATGCGGGAAAAACCACCTTATTTAATCGGCTAACCGGTCAGCGGTCTTCCGTTGTGAATTATCCAGGGTCGACGGTGGATGTGGCGTATGCGCCGTTACGCGACCATGCCGATGTGATGCTGGTGGATCTTCCGGGGGTTGTGACGGGGGTTCCAGAGGATGATGCTACGGATTTAGCGACAACGGCATTAACCCATCTGGATGCATGGGTTCCCGGGGCGTTGGGGAAACCCAGTGCGATGGTGGGGGTTGTGGATGCGACCCAGTGCGTGCATCATGTGGCCTTACTGAAGCCGTATTTGGATCGGGGGTACCCCATGATTATTGTGCTAACAATGATGGATGAAGCCAAAAAAAAGGGGCTTCGGGTGAATGTGGATGGATTGGCTGATGCTATCGGATGCCCAGTATTTCCCCAAGAACGCTACGATAGGCCCCATTCGGGCATGATAGTGGCGTTGGCGACTGTAGCACGGGGATCACATGCGCCACGTGTGAGCACCCCCATTACACGCAATGAATTGCAGGTGGCCCATGAGTGGGCCAATGCTCAGGTGGCGGCCTGTATCACACAGGCATCAATACCCCCTAGGTGGGATTGGGATCGATTTTTTTTACATCCCGTGGGCGGATTTATGGGATTTGTGGGGGGGATGGCGATGCTTTTTAGCTTGCTATTGTATGCAGCGGCGCCATTTATGGATATGGTGGGGGCGCTTTTTGATGGGCTTGCTCAGTGGGTGGGAATAGGGGTGCCCCCGGGATGGATTCGGGATGGCCTTACACAGGGCATTATTCCCGGTTTAGCGAGTGTATTGGTATTTGTTCCTCAGATTTTTTTGCTTTTTTGGGGCATTGGAGTATTGGAGAGTAGCGGGTACTTGGCCCGGAGTGCGGTGTTGGTGGATAAGCCATTGAGTCTGATTGGGTTGAATGGACGCAGTTTTGTGCCCTTGTTATCGGGATGTGCCTGTGCGATTCCGGCTATTTTGGCGACACGGTCTATTCCCCATAAACGGGTACGGTGGTTAACGATTATGGCCATTCCACTCATGCAGTGTTCAGCTCGATTACCTGTGTATGGGGTACTATTGGCCGCTTTGTCGCATCAGCCACTGGTTGCAGGTGTAGGGCTTACCGGTATATATGTGGGGTCTGTGATGATTGCGGCTGTGGTTGTAGCCCTTGCCAATCGCTACGTGTCGCCGTCGACGTCCGGTGATTTTATGATTCAACTACCGTCCTGGCGAATGCCTGATTGGGTCTATTTGGTACGGCATAGTATGCGAAAAACCCGTGAATTTATAAAACGAGCGGGGCCAATTATTATGATAATTTCGGTGGGGCTTTGGGCCGCTTCTGCAATCAATGTGGCAGGGCAACCGGTTATGCATCATGTAGGGCAGTGGATGGCACCCATTTTTGCGCCCATGGGATTGGATTGGCGTGTGGGGGTGGCGGTATTGATTTCATTTGCGGCGCGAGAAGTATTTGTATCGGCATTGGCGGTCTTGGTGCCGGAATCGGTAATGGGGATTGGGCCATCGATTTTGTCGCCCGCTGCGATTATGGGATTGATTGTGTTTTTTATGGTATCCATGCAATGCGGGGCAACAGTGGCGGTTATTAAACATGAAACGCAGTCGCTTCGCTTTGCCGTAGCCTTGTTGGGGGGGTACGTGAGCTTGGGGTATGGGTTAGCCGTGTTGATGCGTATGGTCATGGGGTGATTGGATCCGGGGGGATGTTTAGGGATGGCATTTTTGGGGTATAACGCATTAGTTCAATAAATGAGTGGGGGAGAAGGAGCAATTATGGCACCCTATCAATCGGATACCCATGTCCAACCCCTAATAAATATCGTAGCCTTATTGGCCGCAAAATGCCAGGAACTGCCTGCCGATATTGCGCATTGGACCGATATGGCCAATAAACATGATCCCGAATCGGCCACACACGAAACGATTATCCGGTCATCGGTATCTCCCCGATCGGATTACTTGAAGGCATTGACCCATATGCAAACAGTGATTCAGCGAGTACTGCAGGTATTTTCGGGGGAATCGGCGTATCCATCACCCACATTGAATTTGGATATGCCGATTGAAACCATGATTCGAAAATATGCTGAATATCGCCATGACTGTTACGATGAATTCGAAAAAAATCGGTCTATGAGTCATCAATTTCAGGCATTAATTGAGCATGTACATTATATTCAAACGGCATTATCCCAGCCCTTACTGCGATGCTCTTTGGGTGATATGAGTTTCAAGGCTATTGAACACCAATTGACGATTACAGTGCCCCATTTGGATGCGATTGTGCAACAGCACTGGCAGGATAAAAAGGCCAGTATTGATGCGTTAGCCGATCAATTGACCCAAAAAGTGGAGCTGGATGTATCGGTTCGGCAAACAATTAACGATCGCGTGGTGATGCATGCGACCCTTCAGTCATATTCCGATAACGTGGAATCCAATACCGATTTTGAACAGTTGCATCCGTCGATTAAATTTAAAATTCGTCATATTATTGCCAAGCCCTTGGATACCATTGTCAGCGATCAGCATCATGAAGTGGCTGTGGCTAAGCATGAACTGCGTCAGTTAATGGAGCCCTTTGATGCGGGTACCCGGTTGGCGGTTCCCGATTCAGCCGTGTCGGTACATCAGCTGCTTCAGCAATCAGTGGCCCAAACCGAAGAAATGAATCGGCTAAAATTGGGGGTAATGGGTGCCGTTACGCATTTGATGAGTCAAATGGAGCAGTTGTTTCAGTTTGATCCGCTGTCACCCGTACAAGCAGCATCCATTTTGGGTGCGGCATGGATGGAACATCCGCTAACCACCCCCGATAATCTGCGTGAAATGCGTCATCACCTAAAGACCATTCAATCATCCGATACCTACGCTAAATTATCCCGCTATAATGGTCAGGATGCCATTCGACGTTCCTTTAAATTTGTGGCGGATAAAATGGACGATATGGCCGATCAATTAGTGGTCTATAATACGGTATCAACGGATGACCCCACTGCGGATACGCCCCTTACGGATACGATTCCCTGTGCATCCCCTATTCCGGTGGATCGTGTTCGTGTACGGCGCATTCTTAAATCCCGTCATGCGTATATTGGATCGTTAAAGACTTATATTCATCAGCTAACCCAATCCATGAAAGCCCATCTATTATGGGTGTATTATCGCCACAGTGTGAATCCCAAAAAGGTGAATTTGACCACCGAAATTAAATGTGTTATGAACCAATTAGCCACCGAGTTTTATGCCAAACAATCGATGGATCTGCCCATTAATAAGCAGGTTCTGATTGGTACCATGCGTCACGTGTATGACGCGATATGCTATGCAGAAACCCAAAAAAATCGCCGTATTTTTGATCAACAAAAAAACCTGAGGCGGTTGGCCAATCAATTGAAAATGACCCCGCCACAAGCCCAAAAAATACTGCGACAGCAATGGGTCTCTGAGCGAAATCGTTTAAAAAGTCATTTTATTAATGTCAATATACCGCGATTAAAAGCTGTTTTAGCAACATCGTCTCAATTTGAATCCAATACAAGGGTCGCCCCACAGTCCATTGGGTTTATAAAAGGAACCCTAAAGGCGATGATGCAACAAAAAATGGTGCTAGAGCTGGGACCAGCCGGTATTTAACGCCGCTTAAAAATGTCTGCGCAACGCAATTGCAACAAACGAGCCATTGCATCATCGGTGGGAATGCCTTTAACCAAATCCATAGCCAGTTCCATATAAAACGGTTTAGGGGCAACTTGATTCAGTTGATTTAACAATGCGGCTTTTTTGGAGGCAAGAATATCGCTCGGTGACGGAATGTTTTGTTTTTCAATGGACCGCTTAGCAATGAGTCGCTTGAACTTACCAAATTGGCTATCGCCAACAAAGGTAATCGCAACCCCAGACTGACCCGCACGACCCGTTCGGCCAATACGATGCGTATATACATCCAAATTTTGAGGAACCGACAGATTAATAACATGGGAGATGTTTTTAACATCAATCCCGCGTGCTGCGACATCCGTCACAATCAACATGGAGCATTGTTTGGAAGTGAATCGCTCAAAGGCGCGGTTGCGTTGGGACTGCGATAAGTCCCCGTGCAAGCTATCCACCAAATAACCGGCATGAATCATCTGTTTGGATAATTCATCCACTTCCCGTTTGGTATTGCAAAATATAAACCCATAAAAATTGGGCAAGGCATCGATAACACGGCAGAGTAACTGAAACTTACTGATTTTTTTAACTGCATAATATTGTTCGTGAATGGCGGGTTTATCCGCTTGAGTGGGCGCCGCATTAATGACGATAGGGTCAGATAAATAGTGGTTAACGGTTGCTTTGACGGACTTGGGATAGGTAGCGGACAGCACAATAGTGCGACGATTTTCGGGTAAGAAAGCGACAATTTTGTCGATATCATCTTTGAAGCCAAAATTGAGCATTTCATCGACTTCATCCAGTACAAACCATTGTAAATCGTGAGTGCGTAAGCGTTTTTTAAGCAAATGATCCAGTATTCGACCTGGAGTACCAACAACAATGGTGGCTTTTTTTAAGGATTTTAGTTCGGAGATTTGTTCGCGCATACCCGAACCACCACACATTTCGACAACGACTATGGGGCGACCTTCCGCAAATAAACGTAATTCACGCGACACCTGAGCCGCGAGTTCCCGTGTAGGGGCAATGACCAACGCTTGGACCGCGTGCAGCGATAAATGTAGTTGATCGATTAATGGGATACCGAAAGCCCCGGTTTTTCCGGTACCGGTGGCAGCTTGCGCCATAATATCCGACGTTGTTTCAAGAACGGCTGGAATTAGCTGTGTTTGAATCGGCGTGGGATGATTATAGCCACGCTTGGTTAATGTTGAAATGGTTTGTGGGGATAAGCCCAGTTGGGCAAAGAGCGGTGTAGATGACATAATTTACTTACTGCGAAACACAATCCGACCAATGGTTAAATCGTAGGGCGACAACTCCATTTTAACATCATCTCCCAATAAAACACGGATACGAAATTTTTTCATTCGACCCGATAAGTAGGCACTAATTTCTTGGCCAGAATCCAACTTGACCAGGAACTTCCCACCTTTAAAGCATTCAATGACTTTACCGTTAGCTTCAATTGTATCATTTTTTTTCACAATAACTCCTATTCATGGACTATACCATATAAATTGCAGAACACCAACGGAAAGTTGGGGTTATTTTGAAAAATAATTGCGAAGACCACTTATACGTAATCAATAAAATTTTTTATGATCTGTTTTCCATGATCGGTTAACAGGCTTTCGGGGTGAAATTGAATGCCGATTACAGGATAGTTATGGTGTTGAACACCCATAATAGTGCCATCGTCCAACCACGATGTGATGGTTAACTCGGTGGATGGAAAGGTGATGCGATCAATGACTAAGGAATGGTAGCGGCCACCATCAAATGGCGAAGGAAGGCCGTCATACAATCCCTTACCATCGTGAAAAATCGGGGATGCTTTGCCATGCATAATCGTGGGAGCGTAGGTAATGATTCCCCCAAAGACCTCTCCAATGGCTTGATGGCCCAAGCATACGCCTAAAATGGGGGTTTGTTTGTAAAAATGGCGAATAACGTCCATGGATATCCCGGCATCGTGGGGGCGACCCGGCCCCGGAGAAATGATAATTTTGGTGATGGGCCATTCCGCCAATGTGGCCAACGATACGGCATCGTTTCGGACCACACGAATGGACTCGGTGTGTTCGCCCACATATTGGACCAGATTGTAGGTAAAAGAATCGTAATTGTCGATGACTAAAATCATGTCGAAGTGGCTCCAGATAGACAGGCTAATAGCACCCCTTGGGCTTTGTTTTGGGATTCTCGGTATTCGGTATACGGATCCGAGTCGGCCACAATGCCCGCTCCTGCTTGAACAAAGTAGCGGCCATTTTCGGCAACAATGGTGCGAATGGCAATGCAAAAATCACAGTCCGTATTAAAGTCAAAATAGCCGACCCCACCCGCATAGATGCTGCGGGCGTCGGTTTCAATAGCGTCAATAATTTGAATGGCACGTCGTTTGGGGGCCCCGCTGACGGTTCCCGCGGGAAAGGTGGCTTTGAATAGATCGATGGGGGACACATTCGGCAATAGGGTTCCGCGAATATTACTGACCATATGCATCACGTGGGAATAGCGTTCGATGATCATGCGTTCATCAACCGTAATGGAGTTATAAGCGCATACACGGCCCAAATCATTACGGCCCAAGTCTACCAACATCATGTGTTCGGCCACTTCTTTGGGGTCGGATGTGAGGCATTCAATCAGGGCTTGTTCGGCTTCGTCGGAATCGCTGCGTTTGCGGGTTCCGGCAATGGGACGTACCCATGCCGTGCCATTGGTGGATTTGACCAGTACTTCCGGGGAGGATCCAATCAGTTGATAATCCCCATAGTTAAAGTAAAACATGTAAGGCGATGGGTTGATATGCCGCAAAGACCGGTAGACGGTTAGAGGCGACTGCCTTTGGGGCACTGAAAATCGTTGCGATAATACGGCTTGAAAAATATCCCCATGTCTCATTCTTTCAGAACCACACATGTTTATCTCTCAGAACTATCGAGTCCGAATCGAGCGCCACCAATCGAGGAGCGTCCAGCTCCTGTGAACATCAGTATTTTATCCTAAATATCCCAAGTAACCACAGCATTCCCGTAGATATCACAGTATCCGCAGCGTGCAGACCGAGTTCGGCACAATTATCTTATCGCGACAACTAAAGACAGAGGTCTGTCGCGCCAGAAAATATCGCAGTGACACATTGTTATCCCTTCTCCCTGATTGGGGTTTTCTATCTTGTGTGCTTGTTATCCTGATTAGGTCGGACAGCAAGGAGCGCGATCTTTATCGCGCCGAACGGCGTGGGGTGACTAGCCCCCCCATCATGATGTCATTATCCCAAGACTTATCGGCGCTGAACAGCGACCCCTAGAGTGGCACTGTCTTCGTGCTTATCCTGATTAGATCGGGCTGCAAGAGCGCGATCTTTATCACGCCGAACGGCGTGGGGTGACTAGACCCCTCATCATGATGTCATTA
>JALQXX010000044.1 GCA_023262965.1 Candidatus Marinamargulisbacteria bacterium | reverse complement strand
GGTGCCTTTAAATGATAAAGATGCATCATCTAAAGAGGCATCATCTAATGGGCTCAAGGTGATTTTTCGTTCGCTATTTATGTTGGCCGTTACGGTAATTTTGTCGTCCAAACTGGGAGGGGTGTACCCATTATAGACCCCACCGGCTTCAGCACTTTCTTTAACCAAATGCAATTGGGTTATTCCGGACTGATTATTAAACGCATCAAAAATATCGGTTGGACTGGTAATAACGAGGTTGTTTAGTGTGATGGTGTTTCCAGAAGGAATATTCACCCCACGCACAACCAACTGCATTAGGGGAACATCGGTTAAGCTAGCTGCGATGTTGATACTCGGCACGATCGATTTTAAAGACACTAACGATAATCCGGCCAAGCTTCGGGTGTTGGTTCGCGTGAATGCGGTTGCCGGAGGACTGTATAGAGCCATTGTTTCTGCACCATAACCATCCAGAGCGGTTATTCGGGCGGATACCGCGGTAGCGTTGGCGTTAGAATCTGTGGGGTTTTGAAGTAACGGGGTATTGGGACTAATGGTGTAGGTAATAAAAAAATGATGAAGTGTATTGTTAGTCAAACTGAAGGTGCTTTTGTTGTCATTGAGACCATCAATATAACTCAAATCAATTTTTGCTTGGGTGGGGCTCAAAAAGGTAACGTTGTTATTGGATAAATCGGCAATCAAGTTATCAGTATTTTCCCAAGTGCTATCATTTGATTGCCATAACTGAATATCCACCACACCGGTATCGTCACCAGCCACATCAAAATTGGCATCCGCATTGGTCACACTAATGGATCGCAAATAAAAATCTTCATTTCCTGGCGTTACGGTCATATGAATCATCTCCGCATTTTCTAAAGCCATATGATAAATAATAGAAGCGGTTGGCTGTGAATCCATAGGCATAGCCACATTCACACCCAAAACGGTAATTGTTTGAGCGTTTAGATCCTTATCAATCGCCGGTGTAGTGCTATTATTAAATACCTCCTCCCCCGATGTATAGTCACTAATAGTAAGCGTATAGGTCTTTCCTAACGGCGCCTCAGGAGCTAAATAAACCAATATGTATAGTTCACGTTCAGTAGGGCCAATGGGGATGCCCCCACCGGTAAAAGTGACATTATTGGTCGCTGTATTACTTAAGGTTGAATTGGCCAGTCGCATCATATCCTCAACGCCATCGCTTATAACAGCTAATTTCATCCCAATAATATCACTGCCATCTCGATCAAAAACTGCGGCATCGGCCGTTATTGTGAGTGATGTGATGGTTTCCTCAGCATCCGCCGAAACCGTTACGGAAAAAGCCCGGACATAGCTGCCACGCAATACGTTGGGATCACTTAATCGAGGTGCCCCAAAATTGGGCGCTGCAAAAGCGGTAATTCCAAAACAGGCTAAAATCACCCAATAACGCACTACAATAGGGCCTCCGATTCCGGGGGAATAATCGCATTATGAAACACATCGTGCACATCGTCGTCATCCGTTAAAGCATCCAATAAGGCCAACAGGCCGTCCATATGCTCGGGGGATACCGCTACCTGTGTGTGAGGAATCATATCCAAACAGGCGTCACTGTAGGCAATCGTGGCCGCATCAAATTCGGCTAAAACGGGGTGAAATGTGTCGGGTGTTGTGATAACAACCACCGTGCCATCGTCTTCAACTATCACGTCGTCTGCCCCAGCGGATATGGCAAGGCTTAAAATGGTTTCAGGGTCATTGGGGTTGTCGCAAATAATAATCCCTTTTTTTTCGAATAAGTACCCCACCGAACCGGATGACGCCAACTGGCCGCCACGGCGGGATACCATAGAGCGCACGTTAGCCGCTGTTCGATTTTTATTGTCGGTGACGGTATGAATTAAAAGTGCTATGCCACCAGGGACATAGGCATCGTACACAATGGTTTCCAGAGCTTCCGATGGGGTATCGCCACTTCCTTTATCAATCGCGCGTTGAATCGTGTCTTTGGGCATGTTGACTTCACGGGCTTTTTGTAGCGCCAATCGAAGTGCCGCATTGGTAACGGGATCCGTTCCGGATGCACGAACGGCAACCGCAATATCTCGCCCAATTTTAGTAAACGCTTTTCCTTTTTTAGCGTCTTCTTTTGCTTTAATATGCTTTACTTTTGACCATTTATTATGACCAGCCATTGCCGACACGCTCCATACCGATATAATTGTACTACAACCCGTCATTTTTTAAAATTATATAGCCCTTTTGGGGGAAAATACGTTAGACTGCACTATATGTATGCGAAACAATCGTGTAATCGTCCGTTAAAAAATGGGGTAGCGGCAGGGGGTAATGCCGATCACCGCATCAATAATCGTCACTACTTACCGCGCGTTTTGGAATCCCATCGGATGAATGTGTTACCTCATGGGAATGCGTTACCGTATTCATCGGGGGATGTGTCAACGGTTAGGGCATTGGTGGGGGCCAACACGGTAACCTCACGCATGACATCGCCGGTGGTCCCTTCCGAGCAAAGCCTTCAGCGGATATCGCGACGAAGTCTTATGATGATGGGTATCATGGCGGGTGTTTCGCATGTCAACGGCGAGAGTACCCCCATACCCGATGCCAATGAGCAGGATAGTTTAATCCGAATAGGGGCTAGTGTGGTTGTATTTTTTGCAAGCGGAGCACTTGATTTTGTTATGCGAACCTATGTAAAACCTAACGAAGAATTTGTGTTTAATAATAAGGTGCTTAAATCCGCCGAGGAATGGCGATTGTCACGAAAGTGGCCAGTATGGGAAACACAGTTGCGATTGGCAGTCAAATCAATAAAAGATGCAATGGTTGTTGGTTTGGCAGGGACACTTATTGCCTTAGGTGACCGGACATTGGACCTGCGCGATAGTGGGGCGGTATACATATTGTTTTTGCATGTATTGGATTGTTTGAGCAATCTGAATGCCTTCTTTAAAAAAGAGTGTCCGTATTTTCCGTTGATGGTGGCGTCTGCGCCTTCTAATGTATATATATCGCTAGAGTTGGAGTTAGACAATGTATCGGCCCGATTGGACCAGGCCATCCAGGCAATTCCAGACATGCCCCTTAGCAATCATACCGATCTTGTGAATGATGCAACGACGATTATCCAATGCATATATACGGGGAATATGGACGGTATAGAGCGTCAATTACGGTCAGGCACTCATTTTGTTAGAGGGATAAATGATATTGTGAATAATTCATTGAGTATTTCTTTATATCGAACTCAATTTGGCAACTATTTTCGTACTCTAGAGCTATTTTTATTTTCAATGGGTCAAATTGTTGTTGCTATAATCATGCAGTTATGGGTAGATGATGGCCAAAAAGGGTTTCCTTTGGATGGGGGTGAACTATCAAAAAATAATTCGGGGAATTTAATAGCCACTGCGGTTGTGGGGGTTGGTCTTATGGGTATTTTTGCTTACATGAGCCACATGCTTCGATGGGCTACACGCAGTCAGCATCCGTATTTTGCCATTAACCAGAAACGTCAGCTCTTACTCAATCAGCTCTACCATAATATTGATCAGTATGTCCGACAACAAGTACTGCCGCGTGTATCCAGCCAACAAGGCCCTCCCACAACACCCCTTGGTGGGATGAATTATCCGGTCATATATTCGCAAGAATTACTGCGCGATTTGAATGAATTGCATCAGCGCCGTTGGGTCGAATATCACGAATCACTGTCGCATATGGCCGCCTCTATGCCATCCTCACCACAACAGGCCGTGGGGGTATATACACCCGTGATGCGGCCTCGTGCGGCCTCGCTGCCCGAAGCGACAATGCCATTGTCACCGAGTGATGGGGCCACATTCGGGCGGCATAATAGACCGCTTAAGTTGCCGAGTGCGGCTTCGCAGACGCAAGCGTCCATGTCATCGTTACCAGCCAATAGGGGGCGGCGTCACAACGGGGCTTCACAGCGGCGAGCGTCCGTGCCATTGTTACCATCCGACAGTGCCCGGCGTCACAACGCGGCTTCACAGACGAAGGCGTCGCGGAACTCTGTGGCAAAACATGCTACATCGTCACCAAACCATGCCTCGCCAAATCATGTCATCGACATGTCATTTGATTTAAGTGAAACAGATCCGGTTTATTTAACCACGCAACCATCCATTAATCAATTTGTTGTGCAGTACAGCCAACGACGGACGGGCCCAAAATGACCTTTGATTTGGTAACATCGTATCGGCCATCGGGAGATCAGCCATCGGCGATTGATACCCTGGTTAAGCGCATTCAGGCGGGGGAAAAGCACAATGTATTGTTGGGGGTCACCGGATCGGGAAAAACATTTACAATGGCCAACGTGATTGCGCAATTGAATCGACCGGCCTTGATTTTAGCCCATAATAAGACGTTGGCGGCGCAATTGTGTTCAGAGTTTAAGCAGTTTTTCCCCAATAATGCGGTGGAGTATTTTGTGTCGTACTACGATTATTATCAACCGGAAGCCTATGTGTCATCGCGGGATATTTACATCGAAAAAGAGGCCCAGATTAACGATGAAATTGAGCGGTTGCGGCATAGTGCGACCCGGTCATTGCTATCCCGAACCGATGTGATTGTGGTGGCATCGGTGTCGTGTATTTACGGTTTGGGAACGCCGGAAGCCTATATGAAGGGGGTGCTATCGGTATCGGTGGGGCAGTCGATTGGGCGGCAGGCCTTATTAAAAGCCTTGGTGGGGATATATTTTGAGCGAAACGATGTGGATCTTCAGCGGGGGCGGTTTCGGGTCAAAGGGAATATCATTGACGTGTTTCCGTCCTGGGATGAAACGGCCATACGGATTGAATTATTTGGCGATGATGTTGATAAAATAGCGACATTGCATCCGGTTTCCGGTGAAAAATTAAGCGAACTGACCACCATTGATATATTTCCGGCCTCGCATTATGTGGTGGATGGGTCCATCGATGTGGCCCTCGATGCCATAGAAGCAGAAATGCACGAGCGTCACGATTTTTTTCGTAAAAGAGGTATGTTGGTTGAGGCGCAGCGGATTAAGCAACGTACCCAGTACGACATGGAGATGATGCGTGAGATGGGGTATTGCAAGGGCATTGAAAATTATGCGCGTCACTTAGCGGGGGCTCAACCAGGGGAGCCGCCGGGGGTATTATTGGATTTTTTTCCAAACGATTTTATTACCATTATTGATGAGTCCCATGTAACGGTGCCGCAGATTGGGGGAATGTTCAATGGGGATCAAGCCCGCAAGAAGAATTTGGTGGATTTTGGGTTTCGACTGCCATCGGCGATGGATAACCGGCCGTTGCGATTTCCCGAGTTTAACGATCGGGTGTACAGTGTGATTTACACGTCGGCTACGCCAGGTTCCTATGAATTGGAGCGTGTGGCGATTCCGAACCCGAAAGGGGATGCGTTTACGGATCGATACGCGGTAGCCGAGCAGGTGATCCGTCCGACGGGACTGGTGGATCCCATGATTCACATGCACCCATCGGATAATCAAATGCCGCATTTATTGGATCAGATTTCGCAGCGTATTAAAAAGGAGGAGCGGGTATTGGTCACAACGGTCACCAAGCAGTTGAGTGAGGATTTGGCCAATTATTTATCGAGTCACGGCATTAAGGTGATGTATTTGCATTCCGACATTGTGGCATTAGAGCGGGTGGATATTTTACGGGATTTGCGATTGGGTACCTACGATGTGTTGGTGGGGGTTAATTTATTGCGAGAGGGGTTGGACTTGCCAGAGGTATCCTTGGTGGCCATTTTAGATGCGGACAAAGAAGGGTTTTTACGAAATGAGCGATCGCTGATTCAAACCATGGGGCGTGCGGCACGCCATCCGGATGGCACGGTGATTTTATATGCCGATAAAGTAACCCCATCCATTCAAAAAGCGGTTGACGAGACCAATCGGCGACGGGACAAACAATTGGCGTACAATAAGGCGCATGGCGTTACACCCACGCCGATCGTAAAAGCGGTTCGGGATATTCGTGATGAAAAACGGGCCTTAATGGCGGCGGTGGCCCCAATGGCCAATGCCAGTGACCCCAGCGAGCAACAAGCGCGGATTGCCCAGTTAACCCGCGATATGAATGCGGCTGCGGATGCGCTGAATTTTGAGTTGGCAGCGGTGTTGCGGGATCAATTGCGATCGTTAACAGAATCCGAGTAGCTGGCGAATTCAGGTGGTTTGGATTACACTAATTATATGACCGTCTATCAGTACCGCATGACGCATCGTGATACCAATAAACCGCCATCATTTGACGTATCGGATTTGAATCCAGCGCAGCAGGCGGCGGTTATGCATGATACGGGACCGTTGTTGGTATTGGCGGGGGCGGGATCCGGAAAAACCAAAACCTTGGTATACCGGTTGGCGCGGTTGGTGAATGATGGGGTGGATCCGCAGCGGATTTTGCTGTTAACGTTTACACGAAAGTCCAGTCAAGAGATGATGCGTCGGGCGGCGCAATTGGTGGATTCGCGGTGTCAGCGTGTGACGGGTGGGACCTTTCATTCATTTTGCACCATGGTATTGCATCGGTTTGCGTCGGTATTGGGGTACCCCAATGGGTTTACGATTTTGGATCGTGGGGATGCGGAGCAGTTGATGGGGTTGGTGCGTAAGCAGGGCGGGCCGGATACCCAAAAGCGATTTCCCAAAAAAAACACCTTATTGGATATTGTATCCAAATCCATCAATACCAATCGATCGATTGAAACCGTCATCATAGATGATTACCCCCAGTTTGAAGACTTGGTGGGAGTGATTGAGGCAATTGCTCATGAATACCACCATCAAAAGTCGGTATTGGCGGTTATGGATTACGATGATTTATTGGTTAAAACCACACAGGCCATCACGCAAAATGAAGATGTGGGGAATGCGGTGGCCAATCAGTATCAGTATGTGTTGGTGGATGAGTTTCAAGATAGCAATCACATTCAATTGGCGTTGATAAAAGGGATTTTGCGGTATCACAGCAACATTATGGTGGTGGGTGATGACGCGCAAAGTATTTACGGATTTCGGGGGGCGGATGTGACCAATATTTTATCGTTTGAGCGCCAATTTGAGGACGTGTCAGTAGTGGAATTGGCCACCAATTACCGATCGGTCCAACCCATTCTGGACCTATCAAATGCGGTGATTAATGCCTCAGATCGATTGTACAAAAAACAACTCACGGCCGCCCGGGATGGGGATACAAAGCCACGGTTTGTGGAGGCCTTTGACGACACCGAGCAATCGGATTTTGTGGTGGATCGATTATTGGGATTGCGTGAAGAGGGTGTCCCATTAACCGCTATGGCGGTGTTGTTTCGATCGAGTTCGCATGCGAATCAATTGGAACTGGCGTTGTCGGCAGCGAATATTCCATATAAAAAATTTGGGGGCCTTAAATTTACCGAGGCCGCTCATGTTAAAGATGTGTTGGCGTATATAAAGGTGATGGTGAATCCGCAGGACACCTTGAACTGGCATCGGTTATTCCAACTGTTTGAGGGGGTGGGGCCCAAATTATCCCAAACATTGGTGGCGTATCAGCAATCGCATCATCATGATTTTTTGGGCATGGATTACGCGCCATTTAAAACCAAGGCTGCGTATAGCGATATTCGACAATTGGCTGCGGTGATGGCTGATCCCGGATCATCCCCATCCGACACGGTGGATCGGGTATTAAAACACTATCGACCGATACTCAAGCGCTGCTATGATGATGCCCATCGGCGCGATAACGATTTGCAGTCACTGCGGGTGTTGTCCGATGCGCACGATTCTTTGCAAGATATGCTGGATGTGTTCAGTTTGGATCCCCCGGAATCGTCCCAGGTGGGGGTTGAGCCCATGGGGAGTGATGATGAATATGTGACCTTATCGACCATTCATTCAGCCAAGGGGTTGGAGTGGTCTCGGGTGTTTGTATTGTCGGTGGTGGATGGGTATATCCCATCGATTCGTTCCATGCACGATCCCGCGCAATTGGACGAAGAGCGGCGGTTGCTGTACGTGGCCATGACCCGCGCCAAGGATGAACTGTATGTCATGAAGCCCAACTTGAGCGATCCGGGGTCGTACTATTCAACGGGTGGTATGGCATTTAGTCAAGCGAGTCGATTTTTGACCGCCGAAATGATTGATAGGTACTGCGATACCTGGTCAATTGGGGGCGGGACGTCGGGGCCACGGTATACGTTGTAAGGGGAGGGGGGATTTGGTAAAAATACCGATTGACTGGTATTGACGTGGTATGGGGTTTTCGATATTATTTTTTGTAGGAGTTATGTTATGAGTGTGCCTTTTCTGTCTTTAAACCGTGCAATGAGTTCTTTTAGTAAAAAATCCAATCAAGGTCGGCCTCAGCCTCCGGAGGTAGTTCAGGGCGATAATTTGGAGACGGGGAAAATATCGGTTGAATTGACTCATCAAAAGGCTATAGGTCGTATTTTATTCGATAATTGTGCTGTGGATGATGCCCGATTATCACCCTTAGCCAGTATGATGCTGGCATGTGTTCAACAAAGTAGGTGTGAATTAAGCGAATTGGATACGGTGTCGTATCAGTATTTTACCAATAATTTACACTGCATACTCCGTAAAGATACCTTTTCTAAGGAGTCGGTTCAGGATCAGGCCATGGATATTGCCGAACTGATTGGCAATTATTTAGCCCAACGACGTGAAAATGACACCTTAAATGCAAAGGATGTAAAATTAGCTCGCTTAATGTACATTGTTTTCAAAGTCGCAAAAAATCATGAAAAAACAAAAAAAGATAATGTTTTTAAAGATTTCATTCGGACCCGTCGGGTTTGGATTACTAAAGGAGCCGGAAGCGCTTTTTCTTGTGAGGGGGCACGCACATCCCACAAAACCCGTACGGCGGTCACATCGTATTTTAAGGATTTTGTTATGTCTCTTGCCAATGACAGTGAATATCCCGACATATTAGCCAATAAAGAGGCTATAGTTGGTGTTTCGGCAGAGGTTACTGTTAAAAACACGTCAAAAAATAATGCCTATGCGGCATTATCGTCTCAGATGTCGCGTATTAGACGATCATCATCTAAGGATTCGGATACATTTTCTAAACGGGGCGGGGCGAGTGCTAAAGTTATGTTTGGCGACAGTCAATCACAGGGTTCGCTTAATTCAGTAGGGAACGGGGATGTATCGGAGCCAGACCTTCAGCTTTTTAAAGAGTTGCGCGAAACGGCTAAGACCATTCGAGCAAACCACTCACTAATGGGGACAGAAAGGTGGCACGCTAAAGAGGCCAAAAAGACATTTAATCGGGCAACAGTGGTTTCAAACGCGTCAATTTCGCGTTTAAGGGGTTCAATTCAAGAGGCGGGTTTGGTTGATGTTGTAACAGTGAAAAAACATCCGGAAAATCAATCGCTGGTTCAGGTTAGTGTTCGTGATTGGAGAAAGGAATCCACGGTGTCATTGCTGGAATCCAGTGCAAACCAGTTGATTTCGAATATAGAAACGGTGACAACGGAAGCCTTGATTCCGTTTGGCAATTTTGCGCATTTGCTAGTGAGGGTGAATAATCAATCACGGTCTATTGAATATGTTCCGGAGTCGCCATTGCTTCCGGATGCATCAAAACGAGGGTGTTTTGATGTATCTGCGGGTGGGTATACCTATGTATCGCCGTCTGGTTCGAGGTGTGTTGTTCCATATAATCATTATGCATCGCTTCAGCACCAGATTCAGACGATGTCTCTTGAAGCATGTACTGAAGGGGAGCCGGATGCAGGGGGGGCGGATTTGAGTGGAATCGTACCCGATCCTGCGGCAGGAGTGTTCGGTTCGCCCCCTTCGGGTGATGGTAATGCAGTTGATA
>JALQXX010000043.1 GCA_023262965.1 Candidatus Marinamargulisbacteria bacterium | reverse complement strand
AACAGTCATTTGCCCCCCGTACTTTCATACCAACCACTGTACCAACTGTGGGCTCGTTATGTCAATTCATTATGCAGACCTCATACTGCTTACCATAGGTTGTGGGTAACTTTTATCATAGTGCTATCTCAGTTTATATTCTTTATTTAGAAAACAACCCCAAGCCCCACCCTATTGCTTCAATAACGCGCGGACCAAAAGGTCCCCTGTGGAACCCGATTCATAGGTTTGCTGTGTTATCCGTTTTCCTAGCTCAACACCGGGCTGATCAAAGGCATTCACTTCCTGCAAAAATCCTTCGCATGCAATCCGATTTTCAATCGATGCCACCCAATACCCCAAACCCACCATGCTATGCGAATGCATCATCCATATTGTCGACGGTCGTCGCCCCGGAAAATACGCCCCATTTTCAACCCCACCTTCAAACAAAGCCACACTCTGGCCAACCATCTGCCGTAATAAATGTGCTTGATTCGGGGTTTTGGGAGAAAACATCATGAATTCTACCGGTATCGCCGGCGTCCCTTGATGCAACTGCTGAAAAAACGTATGCTGCGCACCGGGGCCCACACCCGATACAACAATCGGCGCATGCTGAACGCCATCTTTCGTGTCATCTGCCGTTGGCTTCCCTAAACTTTCACAAATTAACTGCGATAATAATAGTCCTGAATCGGCCAGTACCTCCCCGTAAGGCACAATGGCCAATCCCGCATATTGGTTCATTTGATGGTACCGAATCACGGCCTGAATCAACGCCACACTATTGGGGGATTGATCGGCTTCCATATCCGCTTCGTGCGCCCCCTGTAAAAACGGCCGAATATGGTCGGCCCCCCACACCAAACCCAACGAGACCAAACTCACCGCACTGGTAATGGAGAACCGTCCCCCAATACCATTGTCAAATGTATGATGCGCAGCAAACAAACCGCAGTCATACGCCGACTGATCACCCGTAATGCCAATAACCTGTGACCCCAAAAACGCGGCACGGGTTTTATGTTGATGGGCTATAATCGTCGTCAACACAGCCGCCACTTCCACCGTACTCCCCGATTTGGATGCAACAATAAATAGCGTTTTTGTGATATCAATCCCCTGCAATTGACGCTGAATATGCCACTCATCATGGCTGGTTATGGCAATAAATCGCCGATTCTGAGGGTGATTCCAGGCCGATAACGCCCGCGATAAAAACAACATGCCTGTGACAGACCCCCCCATACCAATATGGCATACCGTTGTAAACGCCGAAAAATCCCTGTCCCATTGCCGAATTTTATCAATTAAATTCGCTTGTGCACCCGGCTCACGCAATCGATGATGCGTCACCAGCGATCCCGTTTGCGGATTTTTATAGCGCTGCAACCGAAGGTCTCGAAAATGCGCCAAGCAATCATTGATACGGCTATCACCCAGGGCTGCCCCTACATCGACACCCGAAAAACCATAAAAAAATGTGCCATGCGGGGTAGACAATCGCTGCAACAAGCATTCATCAAGTGATACATCAACCATGTGGCGTTAACCCCGCAAATTTGGCCATTAATCGTTTTTTTCCCACCGAAAAAGCCACATCATAAATGCAGGAATCGCCCGAACCCGATACCCCCTGAACAGTCCCCACTCCAAGCTTGGTATGCCGAACCAAATCCCCCAATTCAAAGGTATGTATGGGAACCGCACTGGGTGGCACCTGAGCGGTACCCAACGCATCCGATGTCCCAACCGATGGGCTCGCCGGCGCACCACTCACCGCTATCCCCATGTCATTCAATTTAAACACCATTGCCTTGGCCACCAATTGTGTTTTTGTTGTAATTTGCGTCTCCACATACGCCCCCATCTCCTTCAAAAAAATCGAGGGGTCATGATACCACTCCTCCCCCATAACGCGGCGGGTATAGGCCGATAACAAATACACCTGATCTTTACCCCGTGTAATCCCCACATAGGCCAATCGCCGCTCCTCTTCCGTAGAATCACAGTGCTGAAGGGGCATCATGCGATCTTCAAAACCGGGAATAAACACCACCGGAAACTCCAATCCTTTGGCCAAATGCAAAGTCATACATCGAACCGAATCGGGGCCGCCCCCCTCCGCATCACTGGCCTGAAACAAGGCGACGTCATCCAAAAACTGCCCCAACGAGGGACTGGCCCCCACCAGACTTTTTAACTCCGCAATCGCCGCCATACGTTCCGGAATATTATCAAACTTTTTTAGATACTCAGCAAAGTTCACATTCTCCAAATACGTTTCTAATGCTACCGAAGGCGGTACATCGGCTTGGGACCTTAGTTCATTAAAAAAAGATTGAATAGGGGCTACAAATCGCTGCTGCACCGGACAATTGGGATCCTGAATCGCTGCCATGAGCGACTGCTGCGTGTCGGTTGCAAAGGTCACCCATCGATCAATGGTGGTCTTGCCAATCCCCCGCGGCGGCGTGGTCAGCGCCCGTTCAACCCACACCGGCTGATTGGGGTTGTGCAAACATTGCAAATAGGCGATCGCCGCTTTTATTTCCATTTTTTGATAAAATCCCGTACCTCCCACAATGCTATGCGGAATATTATGCCGAACAAACACCTCTTCAATCACACGGGACTGCTGATTGGTTCGGTAAAATACCGCAAAATCCTTCCACGAACACCCTTTTTCTGACCGCAATGCCATCATGGTATTCGCAATCACCCCTGCCTCTTCCGTTTCGTTATAGCACACCATATGAATCGGCTTTATGTGACTTCGCCGATCCGACCGTACCGTTTTGGGCTGACGATTGGTATTGTTCTGAATCAACGCGTCCGCCGCCATTAATATATCATTCGTTGACCGATAATTAATCTCCAATTTGTGAACAGTTGTGTTGTTAAATTGCTGACTAAACGCCATTAAATTCTCAATTCTTGCCCCACGCCACGAATAAATGGTTTGATCAAAATCCCCCACAACACATATGTTTTGATGGCCCTTTGCCAACAACAATGTAATGTCGTTTTGAATGTGATTGGTATCTTGATACTCATCCACAATAACGTATCGATATTGCTCTTGAAGTGCCGCTAAATCATCGGGGAAAGCAACCAAAATATGGTGCGTATGCAACAATAAATCATCAAAATCCATACAGTGCCGATCCACCAAATGCTGATTGTACGCCCGAAACAGGGCTGAGAATTCATCATCCCTATCCGCCAATAACGCGGCATGATCGGATCGTGGCGACTGTTTAATCGACGATATGCGTGAGAGCACATCTCGGGCACGCTGATCGGGTTTTCCGGTATTTTTAATGAGCTTTGCAACCACATCGCGTTGTTGCGAGGGGTCCATCAATGAAAAATGACCGGGATAGCCAATATCCTGTAATCGCTGGCTTTGCTTTAAAAATCGCAAACAAAACGAATGAAAGGTCCCAAATGTTGGCACCCCTCCTTCCGATAAGCCCGCCGCCAGATACCGTGTTCTCATTTCATTGGCCGCTTTATTGGTGAAGGTCAATGCCACTATTGACGCAGGGGTATAGTGATGTTGGGCAATGAGGGCACCGATTTTAGCAATCATAACGGTTGTTTTTCCGGTACCCGCCCCCGCGATAATAACCTGAGGCGTACCATAATGGTTTACAGCAATTTGCTGCTGTTCGTTCAGATTCATATTCTCATTTCCTTGACTATGTTCTACTCCCATTTTCATTTATACTGGCGGAAATGACTACGATAAAAAAATTATTTCATGATGCCGTTCCAGATTATATTATAGCGATTCATCGTCACATTGAACACAAGGGATTTGCAGTATTTATTGTCGGGGGCGCTCTACGCGATTTATTGATGAACCGTTGTCCCACGGAATATGACTTGGCCACCAGCGCTACCCCCCATCAGATTATGGCATTATTTGACACCGTCATCCCCACAGGGATTGATTTTGGCACCGTCACCATTGGTTACCAAGGACATATGGTCGAAATAACCACCTTCCGCAGCGAATCGGGGTACACGGATTACCGACACCCCGATCAGGTCGCCTTTGTCGGTACCATTGACGCGGATTTATCGCGCCGTGACTTTACCATGAATGCTATGGCGTATAACCCCCTGTCCGGCGATTGGATCGATCCTTTTGACGGCCAAACCCATATTCAAAATCGGCAATTGGTCTGCGTAGGCGACCCCAAAAAACGCTTGGCCGAAGACACCTTGCGGGTGTTTCGTGCGTTTCGATTTATGGCGCAATTAGGCGTTGTGTTGGATGATCCTTTATGCGCGGCCTTATCGGAGATGACCGATGCGCCGCTCCCCAACGGCGATCGGATGCGGCATGAATTGAATCGGCTGCTTTTGGGCCCATTTTGGGAATCGGGGGTACACGCCCTCCATCAATGGGGCTGGGGCAAACCCTTTGGATTAACATGGGCGACCCCGCCATCACAATTACCCCAAACCCTCGATTATCGCTGGGCGTGGTTTATATCGCAATGTGATTGGGATCGAATACTGCAGCACCTGCCCTTTTCGCACCAACACCGTCGCCGATTTCGGCACATAATTGCTTGGAACTTTAACCCCACTGCCATCGAATTTACTCGGAACGATGTGGCGTTATCCGCTAACGATCTTCAAGCTATGGGATTCTATGGTCCCGCTTTGGGACAGCTCCAAAAAGCCATTCTTCACGCCATACGATCCAATCAGCTGACAAATTCAGTGGAGGCCATTCGGGCATTTGTTATAAAATCCCGTCCAACGTCGGAAGACTAACATTAAAATAGACAGTATTCCAAATAGCATTGTACCCGGTCGAAAATACCCAACAATCAAAATACCGATCCAACGAATACGTACGGCTTCGGAACGATTGGCTGTTTAATTGATAATCCATTGTGATTCCAAAACGGAATTGCCCCAAGCGCACGGCCGTTTTTAACCCGAGTTCATCCTGAGTCACGGCATTGATTGTATCAAAAATAAATGGCGACATACCGGATTGGTACATCATTTTTGCAAAACGAATCGATGTTGGGTATCGATTATTGTCCCATGTGAAAATGGCCTCCCCAATCATGCGATGCCAAAAGGCATCATCATACGCCCTTCCATGAACAAAATGAGCATAGTCCAATCGAAACGTATCGGAAAACCGATAGGCCAATCCCCGAAAAACAACATCCCCATAATACCGTTGTCCCTGATGGATTCGATCCACATAATACCCCATACCTACGGCCCCATTCGCAGTATAGGTACCAACCAACGGGATATCATCCACACGGTACCCCACTTCTGGAAGCATATCATATAATTCATTATATATGACATTGCTCCATGTATAATCCATGCTAAATGTGTGCGCCGTTTCTTTTTTTAGGGCATTTTCAGGCTGACCTATTAAAAAAAATGGATCCGCCGGCACGTTTTTTTTGATATATTTGAACCGCACCCCACCTTCAAAACCGGTTTTTTCAACCTGATAGGTGTTTATGATCACAGATGTACGCTTACCCGACCAAACATGGCTGGCACCATACCGAAACCCCCGCAACTGCGATACCCCAACCCCCAACGTTCCCGCCACCGTATTGGTAAGCGAGTATCCCAAATACACATTACCATACGCATGATCAATAGGGCTGTACCCCAATTCGGGAGCTGGACGATTATTAATCGTATCATCCAATACATTCTGCGCAAAATTGGGAATAAAAAATATGGGAAAACCGTATACATAAACAGCGTTATTGTTGGCCCGAATCATGTTGGTATTACGATCTATATGAATGGTTTGACTGGCGATATACCAGACGGGTTTTTTGGATAAACAGGCTGTAATCGTACAATCGCTAAATTGCACATAATCACGCTCCAAGTCGATGCGACGGGCCGAAAGTATAATACCCTGCCTGGTCCGAATGACACCGTCCATAATGTGACCACGTTGATCCCCAATGGTTATATCCATACGATCCGCTGTCAGTTCATTTTTCATGGTATCGGTTATGGTAACGCCCTCTGACATATACAAAGCATCATTGTTTCGATCATAGCGCATGACATTCCCAGTGACCGTATACGGATCATACATAATGGTCACATTCCCCGATGCCGCTATGGCTGTGGTATTGGGCAAAACATGAATGGTGTCCGCGGTTAACTCAAAGGGGGGGGACGCCCAAACCGGCATCAAACACACCAAAACCAACCCCATGACCCCAAGGAATGGTCGCGGCATCAGGCGGTTGACACAGTTTCAATGGAAGCCCCCTTCGTTGACATTTCAAATTTGGAAACATCTTTTCGAAACACCAATTCCACTTTTCCGGTTGGGCCATTTCGCTGCTTGGCAACAATTAAATTGGCCAAGCCTGTTTTGGTATTGGCGGAATCATAATAGTCCTCCCGATGAATAAACAACACCATGTCCGCTGTCTGCTCAATCTCACCCGATTCTCGTAAATCCGATAGCTTTGGCAACGCATCCGCCCCACGCTTCTCAACATCACGACTCAATTGAGACAAGGCAATAATGGTGACCTGAAGCTCTTTAGCAATGGCTTTTATATCACGAACAATTTCCGATACTTCCTGAAACCGCGATTCAATGCGTTTGCGCCCCAATCGCATCAATTGCAAATAATCAATAACAATAATTTTAATATCATGTTCCATCATTAATCGTCGGCATTTGGCACGAACCGTCATGGGGGATATTCCGGGGGTATCATCAATGAAAATAGGGGCTTCACTAATCCGGCCCAAAGCCGCTGCCAACCCCCGATACTCTTTGTCTGCAATATTCGCCGTTCGCAACCGCGCCATGTCCACCCGCGCTTCGGATGACAACATCCGCAAAGCCAATTGCTCTTTGGGCATTTCCAAACTAAACACCGCCACACCCGCCTTGGCCTGTAACGCCGCATTCATCGCAAAATTCATCGCCAATGTGGTTTTACCCATTGCCGGTCGGGCTGCTAAAATAATTAAATCCGACGGCTGAAATCCGGAACAAATAACATCAAAATCTTTAAAACCGGTCGGTGTCCCCAATATTTGATCGCTATTTCCATACGATTCACTGATGGCATCCCATACCTGGGTTACCACCTCACCAATCGGGCTAAAATCATCGTCTGTGGACCGTTTGGATAGCTCCATAAACGCCTTGATCGTGTTATTCAGCACATCCTCCGACTCCTCCGAATCCTCATATGCCTTGGTTACCGAATCGGTACCCACCGCAATAATTTTTCGTAGCAGGGATTTTTCTTTGACAATCGTAACGTATTGCTGAACATTGGATGCTGTTGGCACCGAATTTAAAATATCCACAATATATTCTTTGCCACCCGCTTTATCCAAGCTGTTCATTTTATTCAATTCATCCACGACCGTTACAACATCAATGGCCGCATTTTTTTGATACAACGATACAATCGCCTTAAACAATTCAGCATGCCGACTTACATAAAAATCATCGGGAAAAATACTTCCCAAAACCGCTGAAACAGCGTCTTTGGATAGCATCAATGACCCTAAAATGGATTGCTCAGCATCAATATGTTGTGGCGGGATCCGCGTTGACATAAGCTTCATTCTATCGGAATTGGACAGGTTTTAAAAGGCTGATATCATAATACAACAAATTTGCCGCGACCGTATACATCTCGATTATCGTGAATCAAAACAAAATACACTCCTTTGGATATCTTTTTCAACCACGCGCTGGGAATGGTTACGGTATTGCTGCCCAATTGCCCACCCATCTGCCCCGATGAGTGGGTATTGGTATACACTTTTCGGCCAAATAGTGTATAAATATCCATGGTTATCGGGGTTGATTGCACCAAGGTATATGTAAGCTGCAGGGATTGATACCCCGCATGAACCGGATTGGGATAGGGCAAAATGGTCACGGCTGTGGGCGAAATCCGATCCGCAGAAACAATCTCAATGGCCCCGGTTGTATACAAAGCGGCGGTATCCCAACGCAAATCGGCATTAAGTTCCGGGAGGACAATGGATGTAAAGGCCCCGCGAATGCTGGGGGAATCGATTATCGAAACGGTTTTATGGCGCTCTAATACGGTTCCCAGTGGCGCAATGACGTGCAACTGCCCCGTTAATTCAACCCCTTCAGTCACGACTAAAGGCGCCTGATCGTTATCCGATATAACCACTTCAAGTACGGGCACGGTGCCCTCTTGCGCATATTGAATATACGACCCATCAATCATCATGCTATTGGTATCGGGGGTTGCTGATAAAACCCCTACTCCCGACACACGACTTCCGATCGTCACCGTTCCCCCGCTATGCGTTAAGGCACCCTTAAACGATGGGGTCTGGAAAACACCGCCTTGAACACGAAATGCCGCCGCATTTGGCACATTAACCCGTGAAATATCCACATCCCCACCCGAAATGATGACATTCGCATCCGCGCTTTCGCCCATATCCAAGGCCCCCTGAATATGGACTTCCCCACCATCAAATGCCACCGTCGCTTTACCTGCTTCTTGAATGATTATATCCCCCCCAACATGTAATTGACCGCCTTCGCCCACATAAATATCACTCTGAGATCCGGCTTTACCCAGGTCAATGGCCCCATTAATCACCGCACGCCCCTGGTTAATACGAAATTCGCCCACGCCATAGGCCCCTACCGACACGGTTTCCCCAACATTCAATAGCGCATCCGGATGATCCATATCCACAATGGCTATTGAATCGGGTTCGGATGCTAGGGTCATTGTTCCCTCAATCTGTAATGTACCGGGATCATGCATCTCAATACGTGCCGGCAACAACCCCATAATCGTCATAGACGCCAACCGAACCGTGGTGTTATGGACAGCCATACGCATGCCATTGGCCACCGTCATGTGTAGTTTTGACACATTCCACCCTGGCCTAATGGTTGTATCCTTACTCAACACACAGGCTTCGTTATCACCCAAGGCCATTAATTCATCGGGGACACCATCCCAATTAAGGTCCTTGTCCATATCGGTGGCGGTTATTACCGTGACAGTTACCGTAGCATACACCCCCATCTTCACCCCATTACGGATGGCTGAAGCGCGTATGGTAAGGGGAATATCCGTGCCCCCCATCGACGCTAAGGTACCTAGCGAACGCAATTCTCCGGTCTTGGGATGGATAAAAAAATACGATGAATTATCCATCAAATACGTCCCAAAATTACCGCCCATAGTGGTTACCCGGGTTCCCATAGGCGCATTGTCCAAGACAACCACCGATTTATCCGCCATAGCCAAATCGGGATATTGGGGATGTGTATTTTTTTTAAAAAAGGTTATGTCTATGGGCTGTGTTGTGGTCTGGGGATCACTGCTATCACTATCCGTTACGGCTATCATTGCCGATACCGTCACACGCTCATCAGGAATATCGCCGGGGGCGCAGTATTCAAACTGATACGGATTACTGCTATTCGGAATCATGCTTCCCAATTCAGGTGCACTCACCAGGTCATACGTCAAAACGGTACGTTCTTCATCAAATGCTACAACAGTCACCGTTACACACTCCCCCGGCAATACCAAGGTCTGTTGTGCCGGTACCACGGGTGGATCATTCACCGGTATAATGCCTAAGGTAATGGATTGCGACTCGCTACGCCCGTGCATATCATAGGCATAGTACCCAAATGAATCCGTTTGGGTTTGGGTGCCATTATGGGTGTATATTAATTGATCGCCATCAATGGTTGCCTGTCCATTCTGCGGCAGGGGATCCACCCCATAATATATGCGGTCGCCATCGGCATCCGTACCCGTCAGCGCTAGTGTCACTGTCCCCCCCTCCATAACCGTCGGGGCTGCCTCGTTGGGCAAGGGGATTGGTGAAATAACCGGAAGATCGTTGGTGTTAAACACCGTTATTGTAACCATCTTCGATTGAACCCATTGATCACCCTTAATAACCGTATACTGAATCCCCTCATAGGTTCGCACATGCTCTTGGTTAGGGGTTCCCGACAGTACGCCCG
>JALQXX010000042.1 GCA_023262965.1 Candidatus Marinamargulisbacteria bacterium | reverse complement strand
GTAAGAAATCATGCTAGAACCACATTAACGCATGTGGCGTCTGCACATAATTCGGATGCCATTCCGATTTCTTCAAATAGAACACCGCATTGTAGCCCTCCGGGATGCATCATTCAATGATCCCCATAACAAAACACCCTCTTCCCCAAATCCCCGCCAATGGTGTATTCTAAAAATGGAATAAATTAAGAGAGGTGTTGTATGTTTTTGTTTACATCGGAGTCGGTATCGGAAGGCCATCCCGACAAGATTTGTGATCAATTATCGGACTGTTTGTTAGATGCGTATCTGACTTTGGATCCAGAATCGCGTGTCGCCATCGAATGCTTTGTAACAACGGGGTTGGTACTGGTTGGCGGGGAGGTTACCAGTCGCGGGTATGTTGATATTCAAGACGTGGTTCGAAAAAAACTTCAAACCATCGGCTATACCCATCCCGATTTGGGATTTGATGCGGCTACCTGTGCGATTTTGGTTGTTTTAAACAAACAATCCGCCGACATTGCCCAGGGGGTTAATGAAAATGACGGTCTGTTTTCGGAACAAGGCGCGGGGGATCAAGGCTTAACCTTCGGCTATGCCTGTACCCAAACCGATGCCTTTATGCCCTTGGCCATTGAATTGTCGCACCAGTTAACCCAGCGACTGGCAACGCTTCGGCACAATGGCACACTGCCCTACCTGCGCCCGGATGCAAAAGCCCAGGTAACGGTAGAATACACCGACGATCGCACGCCCCATCGGGTGTCGGCGGTTGTGGTGTCCACCCAACACAATCCCGATGTGTCGCAAGATCGCATTCACAACGATATTACCAAAATGGTGATTGAGGCGGTTATTCCAGCCGCATTGATGCCCACCCCCCCCACCATATACATTAACCCCACCGGGCGTTTTGTGATTGGTGGCCCCCATGGCGATGCCGGTCTAACGGGTCGAAAAATTGTGGTGGATACCTATGGCGGATGGGTCCCTCACGGTGGCGGGGCATTTTCAGGTAAGGATCCATCCAAGATTGATCGGTCCGCCGCGTATATGGCCCGGTATGTGGCCAAAAATTGCGTTGCTGCCGGTTTTTGCCAGGAGATGGAAATTCAACTGGCTTATGCGATTGGGGTTGCTGAACCCGTATCCATACGCGTCAATACCTTTGGCACATCGGATTTGTCCCACGATACATTATTGAGCATTATTACAGATACGTTTAGCTTTAAACCAAAAGATATTATTCATACACTGAATCTGCTGTCACCAATATACGAGCAAACGGCGGCTTATGGTCATTTTGGTCGAATGGACTTTCCGTGGGAACAATTGGACAAGGTTCAGGTACTACAAGCATGTCGGGACAACCGATTGGCGAACGCTTAAATTTTACCGACTATTTGGATAGTACCGTCACCAATACCGAATGGTCCAACGGCCGTGAGCTGGCGATGTTTTTATCCAATGCGGGGTTAACCCTGTCCGTGATGGAATCGGTGACCGGTGGCGGTGTCGCGCGTCAGCTGGTCGAGCATCCCGGTGCTTCAGCGTATTTTTTGGGTGGTGTTGTGGCGTATAACACCCGATTGAAGCTGCAGTACGCGGGGGTCTCGCCACGTTTGATCGCGCAACACGGCGAGGTGAGTCCCGAGGTCACAACAGCCATGGCACAGGGCATTCGTACCCAAACAAAATCGGATATCGGTATCGCGACCAATGGTATCGCCGGTCCCGCAAATCAGCAATTTTCAGATGATCAGAGCGGAACCGTTTTTTTATCTTGGAATATTCGTGATACACTAGTAAAGACCAAACGGTTTAAAATTGACGGTAGTCGAAAAAATGTTATTAATACCACCGTATCGATAGCACTTTTTTTATGCTTAAATTATGTGAAGCAGTATTTTAATAGAAAGGATTAATTAAAATGGATGATAATAAACAGAAGGCGCTAACCATTGCGCTGGGACAAATTGAAAAGAATTTTGGAAAAGGATCGATTATGCGATTGGGGGATACCGTTCTCACACCGGTGGAAACGGTATCAACCGGCGCATTGTCGTTAAATTTGGCGTTGGGGGGTGGTGGTTACCCGAAAGGGCGTATTGTTGAAATTTTTGGTCCGGAATCGTCCGGTAAAACCACGCTAACCTTGCATGCCATCGCCGAAGCGCAGAAAAAAGGGGGGATGTGCGCGTTTATTGATGTGGAGCACGCCTTGGATCCGTTATACGCCCAACAAGTGGGTGTGAATACCGACGTCTTGTTGTTGTCGCAGCCGGATTATGGTGAGCAGGCCCTGGAGATCGCCGAAACACTCGTCCGTTCAGGTGCCGTGGATTTGATTATTATTGATTCGGTAGCGGCCTTGGTTCCCAAAAATGAAATCGAAGGTGATATGGGGGATAGTCACGTGGGATTGCAAGCCCGATTGATGTCGCAAGCCTTGCGAAAATTGACCGGTATTGTTAAAAAATCCAATTGCGTGGTGATATTTGTCAATCAGATTCGTGAAAAAATTGGGGTCATGTTTGGTAATCCCGAAGTAACCCCGGGTGGACGCGCTCTAAAATTTTATGCGTCGGTACGTATGGAAATTCGGCGTGTCGATTCCATTAAATCGGGTGTGGACGTGGTGGGTAACCGCGTTCGTGTTAAAGTGGTTAAAAATAAAATAGCACCCCCATTTAAATCAACCGAATTTGATATTATTTTTGGAGAAGGCATTTCTAAAGAAGGGGATTTATTGGATTTGGCCTGCAATTTTGGGATTGTTGAAAAAAGTGGTACCTGGTTTTCGTGTAACGGTGAAAAGATGGGGCAAGGGCGAGAGGCCGCCAAGCAGTATTTAAAAGCCTCAAAAAAATTGGCCGACGATGTTGAAAAAGGGGTAAAAGACAAAGTGCTTCAATTGAAGTCGGAACAAGGCGCAAAGAAAGGGTAATTTGTATGGACATTATTATTGGAATCGTTATTGTAATGGGTGGGGTGGGGGGGATTGGGGCCTTGGTTGCGACCATTGTTTCCCAAAAGCGGCAGTTAAACCGCATTACTATTGCGGGTATGAAGGCGGACACAATCGTTAAAGAAGCGAATCGTCAGTCCGATAAATTAATACGGGATGCTAAGTCTCAGGCCGATAAAGAAGCCAAATCGATTATGCGTCGAGCGGAAGAGGATATTGCCTTTCGCAAGCGTCAATTAAAAGAAATGGAGCAGGATGTTGAGCGATCCAGGCAGCAGGTGAAAGAATCAAAGAACGCGGTTGATGCGTTGCAAGATCAGTACGACCAAAAAATGGAACACGTGAAAGAGCTTCGCAAAAAACAAGATGAGGTGTTAAAAGCCTTGTTCGAAAAATTGGAGTCGGTGGCCACCATTACCCAAGAGGAAGCCGAAAAATCCCTATTGGCTCATGTTGAGATTGTGGCCAAAAAACGTGCGGGGCAGTTGATTAAATCCGTGGAGGAACAAGCTCGAAAAATTGCCAAACAGCGATCGGTTGAGATTGTATTGGAGTCCATTCAAAAGTTGGGTGTTGAGACGGTTAGTTCCAACACCACGTCGGTGGTGTCCCTGCCGGACGACGAAATGAAGGGGCGCATCATCGGAAAAGAAGGTCGTAATATTCGCGCTTTTGAAACAGCTTCCGGAGTGGATGTGATTATTGATGACACCCCCAATGGGGTTATTTTGTCGTGTTTTGATCCCATTCGGCGTGAAACTGCCCGTATTGCCCTCGATAAATTGGTGACCGATGGTCGAATTAACCCCGCGCGTATTGAAGAGACCCTTCGAAAAGCCGATGAGGAGATTCAGCAGCTAATGAAACAAAAAGGGGAAAAAGCCATTGATGTGTTGGGGTTACAAGTGCATCCCAAAATTACTGAAATGGTGGGGCGGTTAAACTACCGAACCAGTTACGGTCAAAATATTTTGGATCACTCCATTGAGTGCGCAAAAATTGCTGGGATTATTGCGGAACGGTTGGGTGTGAATGTGGATTTGGCCAAACGCGGCGCGTTGCTACACGACGTTGGAAAAGCCATTGACTTTGTTCAAGAAGGGTCTCACGACGATTTGGGTGCGGAAATTTGCCGCAAATACGGTGAATCGGCCGAGGTCATTAACTGCATTATGGCGCATCATGAAGACGAAGAACCCGATACGGTAGAGGCGGTGATTGTGAAAGTGGCCGATGCCTTATCCTCCTCGCGGCCGGGTGCTCGAAAAGAGTCGGTGGAGTTGTATTTAAAACGATTGGAAAACCTCGAGAAAATTGCTATGGAGTTTGATGGTGTCGAAAATGTATTCGCCATTCAAGCCGGTCGGGAGATTCGTGTTATGGTGCGTCCAGAAGATGTGAGTGATGATAGCGTTCACAAATTGTCGCAAGATATTGCTGAGCGTATCGAAAAGGAATTAAACTACCCAGGGGAAGTTAAAGTCAACTTGGTGCGTGAAACCCGTGCTGTAGCCATCGCACGCTGATGAATATTTTGTGTTTGGGTGATTTGGTTGGCCGTCCGGGGGTGACGGCCATTCAGGCCATGTTGCACAGCCTATGCGATGAGTATTCGGTGGATTTTGTTGTTGCCAATATCGAAAATGTGGCGGGAGGATTTGGCTTTAACGATTCGCTGTATCACCAGTTGCGCAAATGGGGGGTTGATGCCTTTACAACCGGCAATCATGTGTACGCCCAACGCGATGTGATTAAGGTCTTTGATCAGTACGATCACTTGGTGCGACCATTGAATTTACCAGAGGTTCAACCCGGTGCCGGGGTGCGGGTCTTTACCAAAAAAGGCAAGCGCATTGCGCTGATTAATTTGTTGGGGCAGGCCTTTATGTACCATTTGGTGACATCCCCGTTTACAACCATGGATCGTGTGTTGGATACCCTAGAGGCGGATATTATTTTAGTGGATTTTCATGCCGAAGCGACCTCGGAAAAACAGGCCTTGGGGTGGTATTTGGCCAATCGGGTAACGGCCATATGGGGAACGCACACCCACGTACAAACCAATGACTGCCGGTTACTATCGCCCAAAACCGGGTATATTACCGATTTGGGTATGTGTGGGGCCTATGATTCGGTCTTGGGTATGGATAAAGATGTCTCCATCCGAAAATTTTTAACACAGATGCCGGATCGATATCATCCCGTGGAAAAACCCCGTGAGTTGGTTATTGGGGGGATGGTGGTGTCGGTCAATGACGATACCCATCATATAGAGTCGATTGAGGCCTTTAATCGGGTGCTACCACAATGAAACAGATTACAGCCACCAAATTGGTGAAAGTGTATAAAGGACGTTCGGTGGTGAATGAGGTGTCCTTAAACGTGAATCAAGGGGAAATTGTGGGGCTATTGGGCCCTAATGGGGCGGGTAAAACCACCACATTTTATATGATTGTGGGATTGGTTCGTCCAAAATCCGGTGAAATTCGCCTAAATGATAGGGTCATAACACAGATGCCCATGTACAAACGTGCGCGGTTGGGCTTGGGGTATTTGCCTCAGGAGCCCTCTATTTTTAAAAAATTAACGGTTGAAGATAATCTTCGCTTATTGCTCGAAGTGGTTCAGCCCATTGCGCCGGATCAATTTGACACCCGGATCAACGAATTAATCACCGATTTGGGATTGCACCATGTGCGTCAGGCCAAAGGGTATCAATTATCGGGAGGTGAGAAGCGTCGTGTGGAAATTGCCCGCGCGTTATCGTTGAATCCATCGTTTATTTTATTGGATGAGCCCTTTGCTGGAGTGGACCCCATTGCGGTTCGGGATATTCAGTCCATTATTTGTCGGTTAAAAGAAAAGCAGCTGGGGGTCATTATTACCGATCACAATGTTCGTGAAACCTTAGCGATTACGGATCGTTCGTATATTATCCATCAGGGGTCCATTTTATGCAGCGGTGAGCCAGCCGATATTGCGTCCAATGAGTTGGCCCGTAAGTATTATTTGGGGGATTCATTTGAACTTGGCACAGTAGACAAGTCGATGCACAAGGGGTAGCTATGGAGACAGCCCTCCTGTGAAGCGACTGGATCGGTATTTGATTGGGGAAATTTTGGGACCCTTTATTTTTGGAATTGTCGCCTTTACGGCCATTGTTTCGGGGACGTCGATTATTTTTCAGCTGGTATCAACGGCGATTACCTATGGATTTGGGCTTGCCAGTGCGATTCAATTGTTTTTGTATAATGTGCCGGCGGTGGTGTCGGTTACCTTGCCGATGGCCATTTTGTTGGCCACTATTTTGGTGATGGGTCGGTTGAGTGCGGATTTGGAGATTGTGGCGTTACGGTCAGCGGGGGTGAGTTTGTATCGCATTTTAATGCCCATTTTTTCGGTGGGATTGGTGGTGAGCCTCATCAATTTGATGTTTAATGAGGTCGTGGTTCCCCAGGCGAACTACCATTCCGAGGTACTGATCAATCGTCTTAAAAAAACCAATGTGCCCATTCAAGAAAATGTAAATTTAACCCAGTATGATGATCAACGGCGTCCTTTACGCATTATCAATGTCCAAAAGGTGGAAGATACAACGGTGCATGATATTACGATTGCGGAATACGATTCAGGGCGGCTATCGCGGATTATTCAGGCAGATTCCGGCTATTTTGATTCGAAAATTATTGGATGGGTGTTTGAACAAGGCGTCATGCATGTGCTGTTGCCCGATTTAGCCCAAGAATTATTGGTGGTTAACTTTGAAAAAGAAATTATTAATTTGGGGGTCAATATTTTGGACTTTTCGACGGTTGAGAAATCGCATAGCGAAATGAATACTGTAGAATTGGACGCCTATATTCAAAAAGAATCCCAATTAGGGAAGCCCGTGAATGATTTGCAGGTTCAATATTACTTAAAATTTGCTTTGCCCTTTGCGTGTTTGATTTTTACATTACTCGGGGCGGCGGTTAGCTTTCAACCCCATCGGCGGTCGTCAGCTATGGGGATGGGGCTCAGTATTGTGATTATTTTGGTTTATTATATTGTCTACTCCATGGGCTTGGCTTTAGGAATTAATGCCGTGGTTCCCCCGTGGTTAGCCGCCTGGCTGCCCAACTTATTTGTGGGGGTTACCAGTATGGTGCTCTTGAACCGAATTGCAAATCAATAAATTGTTGACGCAATATAGCGCGTAAACCTTGTTGACACAGCAGATTGAGTCCGCTATAGTGTATTTACGCGATGGTTTTATGCATAAACTATGGCGTCATTTGAAAGGGGGAAGAATAATGTGGTATAAAAAAATGATGGGTATCGGTGACGAGTCACCGGGGGCATCATGTGGGGAGGGGGCGCACAATGCCAGTATACTACGGTGGCGTAGCACGTTGGGTATGTTATTGCGGTAGTAGGGGAACCGTATGATGATTGGGGTGGACGTCGAATCCGTGAATCGGTTCAAACCCTTCGCGGCCATGCTGGCCCAGCCAACCTATAATGGTGTATTGACCCAGGTGTATACGCCGAGCGAGCGGGCGTACTGTTTAAGTCGATCGCGCCCCTACCAACACTTTGCGGCTCGATTTGCGGCAAAAGAGGCGTTTTTAAAGGCATTGGGTACGGGATTGGTGGCACCCATACGCTGGTTGGACATGACGATTTTGCCCAATAAGGCGGGAAAGCCGGTGGTCACCTGCCAGGGGTATGTGCAATCTATTCTAAGTGAGCGGCGTCAACGGTGCTGGGATGTCTCGATCAGTCACACACGGGATGTCGCGGTAGCGGTTGTGATTATCGGAGCGGAACATGCATATTGATCATGCGGGTGTGCGTCAACTGTTAAAGCACAGAGATCCATTTTTGTTTTTGGATTCAGTGGATATTGACAGCGACCATCGGATTCGGGGCACCTACCCACTTGTTGAAGCCCATCATGATTTTTTTAAAGGGCATTTTCCGGGTGAACCCATTATGCCGGGGGTGCTTTTAATCGAAATGATGGCGCAATTATCGGGAATTTTGACCTTTAAGCCGTACTTGGATTTGGGGTATCGCTCCATGGATGCGTTTCGCTGTGACGTCTATTTGTTAAAAGTGGTGAATGCGGTATTCAAAGAGCCCATACGGCCCGATACGACCATTCAGATCGCATCCACGGTTCACCCGGCCTCATTAGCGTATTTTTACAACGCTAGGAGCACCATTCACGTGGATTCCGTATTAAAAGCCAAAGCGGAATTGGTGATCTATTCAAAAATTCATGAAATAAAATATTAGGGAGGAATAAAAAAAATGACGAAAGATGATATGTTAATGTGGGTAAAAAATGATTTAATTTACCAGCGATTGAAATTGGGGGATATGGGGTTTACCATGAACGATATTCACAACGATGTGCCCTTGTTTGACAGTGAGGGGTTGGATTTGGACTCCGTCGATGGGCTGGAATTAGCTGTGGGTATTGAGCAAAAATGGGGGGTTAAATTGGGTAAAATGGATGATTCCATGGCAAAAGACCACTTTCAGTCTCCCAACACAATTGCCAATTTTGTATTGGAATTGCAGAATAATCGTTCGGAGGGCGTTTAAGGTGTATATTGTTGGGTTGGGATCGTATGTACCGGGCGAGCCCATTACAAACGCCATGTTGGCTACCGTTTTTGGGGATGTGGTGCATAAAGTGGGGGATCATTTTGGGGTGACGTCGCGGCATTTCACACTGGACTACCAAACGGACCGGGTGATGCATGGTGGCAACTCGGATTTTTGTGTGCGTGCGATTCATGCGGCGTTGGCGCAATGCCCCCATGTATCACTGGATGATGTGGATTTGATTATTAGCGCATCCAGCACACCGGACGACAATTTACCCACCCTATCGTCGGTGATTCAATCCAAATTGGGGATTCAAAAAACCATGGTGATGGACATTCGGGGCGGGTGCGCGGCGATTATTCAGGCGATATTGACGGCGAAGGTGTATATGGCGTCGGGATTGTTTCGAACGGTTATTGTGACAGGTAGTGATTGTTGCTCTCGGGTGTTTTATCCGTATTTGCATCGGAACAAGGATCGGGCGCGGGTTAAAGACGTGATGAATACCCTGTTGTTTGGGGACGGTGCGGGTGCGGTGATTATGCAATCAACGCCACCAACGTCGGGGGGATTTCAGGTGGAATTTGCGGAATCCTCGTCGGAGTTTGCGGATAAAGATCCGGGGTTTATTTTTTCGTTGGGCGGGTCCAATACCTCGTATTTGGGGCAGTCGGATGTGGCGCTATCGCGTGTATTTCAGCATTTCCCTAAAAACATTGAGCGGTATTTGCAGCAGGTGATTCGATTGACACAGGATCGCATTCAGGCATTGGGGGTCACCTTTGCAGATTTTAGCCATGTGATTGGGCCACAGGCCAATCAGCGGTTGGTGCAGGACATGAACGAACGGCTCATGGGGTATCGGGCCACGTATTATTATGTGGGCGATCGCGTGGGCAATGTGCCGGGGGGTGCGCTATTAATGGCCTTGGATTCGCTATCAAAAACGTATGAATGGGCGGTGGGGGATAACGTCTTATTGATGGGCATGGAGTCCCCCAAATGGTTGTATGGCTACGCCATTTTGAGACGGGTGTCGTTATGAAAAAGCGCCTTCTTATATTGAATAGTGACACAACGCTTGGGTCGTTTTTAGTTCCGTACTATACCACGCGGTATATGGTCACCGCTATGCCCCATTCGGAATGGGTATCGGCCTCAGAATGGGCTATCGATGCGGATTATGTGATTGTGGGAAGTCCGTATTGGGATGAAAATGCGGTTTCGGGGATCGATTATCCGTATGTTTTGGAAAGGTATTTAACGGCATTGTTTGGTATCTGCCAACGGCTGGCTCAACGCATGGTAGCAACGGGTCGATCCGGGACGTTTTTGTGCGTTACCACCAACCCCAGTGTGGGCCTGTTTATTCCCTATCCCACGTCACCGATATTGGACGAAGCGATTCATAGTTTTGTGCGATCCCTGTCAAAAGAACTGGCCTCATTTGATATTGGGGTATTTGGCCTCTGTTTGGATCCCATCGCGGAATGCGTTCCGGATACCCGGTTGACGCGGTGGTATAAAAAGCGGTTAAGTCAGCATGGCATCAAAAAATTGCCCATTAAATTGGCCGATGTGGCGGGTGTTATGGACAGCGTTCTATCGCCCGGTAGCCGGCCGATGTCGGGAAACATTATAGCGGTGGGTGAAGGGTCCATCGTGGGGTATTAATCATGACGACAGATGCATTAATAGGACAGGTGGTGGTGGTAACGGGGGGAACCAAGGGGATTGGTCGGGCCATTGTGGAGCGATATGCGGCCCTGGGGGCCTGGGTGTATGCCACCTATGCATCGGATACGCAGGCTGCAGAGGCCATGCTGGCGGATATGCCAAGCGATGTGGCCACACGGGTGCAATTGCAGCGGTGCTATTCGGCTGATACCGATGGGCT
>JALQXX010000041.1 GCA_023262965.1 Candidatus Marinamargulisbacteria bacterium | reverse complement strand
TATCCGGAAACGCCGATCTGCCCGTGAATTCTCCAGCCTTTAGCCATGAGGGCATGGGCCACTTCCTCTTCAAATCCACTGCTGGCGGCAGCCCGAAGTTCGACTTGTCTAACGAAGCGCTTCGCGCGTAGTTAGAAGAACGTAGGGTGGTGGCGGAGGAGGAGGGATTCGAACCCTCGCTGCCCTATCGAACACTAACGGTTTAGCAAACCGTCCCCTTCAGCCACTTGGGTACTCCTCCAGATGCTACTTTTAGTGTAGCATCTAGCGGCATCAGCCGCAAGAAGTGTCTTTATCGACAGTCATTTTCAAATCAGCAATATGCTGCTGTGTTTGAACCATTAATCGTATGGGTAAATCATCCGAAGCGTCTATTTTGGTGGGATCAATGGGCTGGCCAATGTGAATGTGAACCGTCCCGGGGGAGGCTTTCAATGACTGTTTCTGAACAATGTGATTCGCACCGTAAATATAGCAAGGCACAATGGTTGCCCCTGAGGCCGTGGCTAATCGAAAACCACCCAATTTAAAGGGAAGCAATGTTCCATTTTTGGAACGAGTGCCTTCCGGGAAAATTAATATATTCCCCCCTTTTTTCAAGCGGGACTCCACCTTTTTTAAGCATAATTTTGCGGCTTTTGGATTGCGACGATCAATAAGGAAATCGCCTTCCATAATCATGTCCAATCCAATAAGGGGAACCCAGCGCAATTCTTTTTTGGCAATAAAATTAAAATGACAGGGCAATCCTATGATCATTACCAAAATATCAATTAAACTGGTATGGTTGGCCATAAAAATAATGGGGGTATTGGGGGGAATATGGGAGAGTCCGTGAACAACAACACGCAGTTGGATAGCGGCGGCAATGCGTTTAATAAAAAATCGGGCTAATTTTCGGTGATTAATCTGAGGATGGGGCGTTATATAACACAGGAGCCCAATCAAAAAATGGAGGCTTACCGATACAACAGTCACAATCCAATACCATCCATGATATATCCATTCACGCATACCTATCAGTATACGGGAATGGTTGGTGTGGGTAAACCACCTGTTGGGCTGGTGTGGTTACACATAATATGATTAACTATAGGGGATGTCGAATAGTGCCAATCAATGGATGGAACATGTCATTTTAGCCGGACAAACCTATGGGTTAATGGGTATTAAAGCCATTATTATTGGGGGGATTGGATGGCTTGTGTCGAATGCAATGGTTCGATATGTGAATACATTGCTTAAAAAAATTGATGTTGAACCAACCATTCGTCGTTCAGTCTATAGCGTGCTTAACACGGTGCTTAAACTGCTGGTTATAATGATTGTGTTAAACGGATTGGGCGTAAAACTGACGGTATTGGCCGCTGTGTTGGGGGGATTTAGTATTTCGTTTGGGCTAGCCTTAAAGGGGAATGTCGCCAATGTCGCCAATGGGATTTTGTTATTGTTTTCGAAACCATTTTTAGTGGGTGATTATATTGAAGGGGCCGGAATCGCCGGCACGGTTGAGCGAATTAACTTGCTAACAACACGACTAACCACCCCCAACAATCAGACCATTATTGTACCGAATGAATCATTAGCCGGTGCTACACTGACCAATTTTAACACCAACCCTACCCGTCGCATTGAATTGATCTTTGGATTGGGCTACAACGATGAGTTGGCATCCTCGATCCAAGCGCTTACAGAGGCTATTCAATCCCTAAATGGGGTTTTAAACGATCCTCCGGTGGCCATTTGGTTAACGGATTTTGGGGAGTCCGCCATTAATATGAGTATCCGGGCGTGGTGTCATCGGGGTGATTTTTTAGAGGTGCGTCATGGCATCATTTTGTGTTTACACACCACCTGCCGTCAAAGGGGCTTATCCATACCCTACCCCCAGCGTGATATACACATTATTGATTCAACGCCTGATACACGCGCTCCGTTAAATCCGCCGCGTATTTAAACTCCTCTCGAATATCCAGTACGTACGATTTTAAACGAAACTCCAATAGCGAATGGCCGTTCTGGGCAATGTTTTTGACATTGACCGTAATGGGAAGATTTAAGTTGGTATACTTGGATACGTTGGCAATAAGGTACATCGTGTCTTTGGTTTTAGCAATATCCACCGAGGTAGGTAAATAAAATATCGTAACCACTTGGCAATAGGACTCCCCCGAATTGCTATTGGATACCGGCTTAGTAATAAATTCGCTATTTGGAATTGTAACTTTGGAGTCGTCTGGCGTTTGAATCGCTGTGGAGCGAAGCCCAATGTGGGTGACTTCACCATAAAACCCGTTAATATCAATCTTATCGCCCACACTAAATGGCTGTTCAATTAAAATCAAAATACCACCAAAAATATTTTTAAGTAAATCTTGAACCGAGAAACCAATGGCAATACCGGCCGATGCCCCAAACGCAACAAGGGTTTGCGCGGTTGGCTTGAAAATACCTTTAATGGCCAAAATAGTCACCAATGGCCAGCTGATCATGGTCACAATCGGAATAATTTTTTTGACCCGTATACGCAAGGCCGGGCGGTTTTCAGCCACTTTTGTGAGTACATTTGTCACCGATCGAAGCACAATATAAGCAATAATAAGTATCAAAATTAATGCAATACTATTTCTAATAATGGCCCCATCGCCAATAACCGTGGCCAATGCGGGTGATGATGATGTGATGTCAGACAACATTTTTACTCCTTAATAATCGATAGATGGGCACGGCGTAATAGGCATATATAGAAAATCGACCATTGGTTAACTGAACAATGCCCTGCGCGTGTAATACATATAATTGTTTGTAACTTTCGTCAAACGATATGTTTAAAATAGCCGCGTGTTCGGCTACGGTTAAATTCCCATGCTGAAGCAAGGCCAAGCAGGTGTACCAATCCGACCGAGACAACCCCATAAAATAATAATCGTTTAATACGATATCCAAGGCAATACGCACGTGTTGTTTGTCAACAATATGAATATTATTCATCCAATTGATAATGGCCAATTTGGGATTGTATTCGGCATGTTCGGCCAATAAGCCAAAAAAATAGGTGTCTTGGGAGCGCAACATGGTTTGTCGCCGATTAAATGATGGGTAGATTAATGAATACCCGCTTATTTCATGCCGCTTGAGTAAGAGGGATTTGATCTCATCGCGTGTCAAATCCGGTAATTCAAGAATGAGGCTAAATTTATGGTGCACATTTACGGTTTTGGACACATACTCCCATGCATATACGTTGCAACTGACCACCCAGAATACATGCTGACGTGTTTGAGCAATCAGAAATAAAATATGATCCATTAGTTTGAAATGATCCATGGATCGTAAAAATGTTTTGTGAAAATCATCCACGACGATAACCATATTGGTGCCCCAATTACTAAAAACAGTCGCCAAATCCGCTAATGTGGTTACCGGATTGTTAATATAAGGCGTCATGAGCTCACAAAATGCGGCTTCCGATACAACGGTTTCCTGTAAATGAAGCCGAATAATAGGGGTATCGGTTACGGTTAATTGAAATTGGTTGATGAGCGTTGTTTTTCCAGCCCCCGATTCCCCAATAACCAAAACGGAATCCGATTTTTCGTTCTGCCATTGGGCATAGGTATCGGTTAATTGGCTTAATTCATCCGTTCGTCCTACAAATAACGAGGCATCGTCTAATGGATCCAACGAAAACAAGGCCTGGTACAGCGAGGGCATTTTTTGACGCGCTACGGAACAATGGGTCGTGTAATGACGGGTTTTTCCAGATACATCATGCGATATAGGCGTATTTAATACCAGTTGTTGCGTACTGTCATAAAGCGCTCTTCCGTGCATAAAGATTTTCTGCCCCACATGAAATAAACGATGATACATTCGGATGATTGTCGTACTCATGTATGTCACACTGTTAATCGACAACCGATTGATCATCAAACGAATCCAAGATACCCATAACTGCATGCGCATCACACGCATTTTTTGCTGGTCTAAAATGTCAAACATATGGCGACTCAATAGTGCATACTCATCATGTAAATACCCCACACAAGCCGCATTTAACCCTTGATACGTTTCGGCTAATTGATTCAAGTTGGTTTTTACACGCTCCAATCCATCGATGATCTCAGCGCGATTATGGTTGAGGTGATTCAACTCATTTAAATAAAAGTTGAATGTTGTATCACTTTCTGAAATATCCAATGGCAATTCATTTTCACGTTTTAAATTATCACGAACGGTTTTTGATTTTAAAAATGATAGACATGGCATGATTAATAACGCAACCAAACTATCCAATGTTACCGAATGAACGGTGTAACGCACACGATATCCTGAAAAATTTAGGTGATGTAAAAACGTATAGGAGCCCTTGAGCGTTGATATTGTTGATAACAGCTGTTTATGGACACGATACATTTGATGGCTTAAGGATGAGGATTTGAGTGCCTGAAGCAGTGGCCGTTCATGCTGATGGCGAAATTGGTATGCCAACGCTTGAATACGTGCGCCATCGGTTGTGGTATCCAGTTGGGATAGTGTATCACTAACAAATGTTGTGACACTGTTAAATTTTTTTGCAATTTGCTGAGCCAATACTGTTTGTAAATTATAAATATGCTTTCTTATAATTAATTGGCATTTTAACAATGTAATTAATAATCGATAATCATCCGACCAATCGGTACGCAAATGCTGTACCAGTTTTTCCATGGCGCGTTGAGCCATCATAATACGACGGCGTAGTTGTAGGCGTCGCAATTTCGATATAATCATTAATTTACATGCATATTGATACAGTTTTGTTGGATAAATGGCCATAATGGATGCACGCTTATGGATTAATTTATCGGTTAAGTGTGTGGTATGAACGTCGATTTGTGTGGTTAATTGGGTTTTCAAATCCATCAAGGATGCTAGCGGATAGTTGGTGGGTGGGGCATCGGCTACGGTTGATAATCGTGTCGCAATGGTACGATGCACCTGCTGTTGAGAGGCCACAACGTGCGCGATAACGGGAACCAAAATCCCCCGATACGCTTCAAAAAAAACAGTGTTGACCCATTCCTGTACCAAATCAGTCACATAGGTATGGTAGGTGTAGGTCATGTGAGGTGCCCGATAGGCCAAATTGGGTTTTTTGAACAAACGCCGAAGGGCATTTTGTCCATAAATTCCCATATTGTATACCCCATATTGCGTCATTTTTACCCACTTGAAGGCCCGAAATAGACGCGAATCCGACGCAACATGGGATAAAGGCACGGTTAAATCTGGAATGGCTTCAGGCAGGGTCACTATTAACGCTGAGGTCGGGGTAAAATAAAATCGATCCATGACTGCCTGTATATACACCTCTAAATCCGCTTCTGTAATGGTATCGTTTTGAATTAGCGATTGTTGGATGGTATCAATCGCAGTAGCCATAGTGATGGATTGGTGGACAATTGCCGCCATGTGTGTACGAAACTGCGCCACAACATGGCCATCAATACGATCAAACCAGTCACGAATTGCTGTGGATGTCTGCATGGTCTACCGGTAATAGTTATCAAAAAATGCCAACAACGCCGTACAAGATGCCTCATAAGACGATTGTGTTTGGTGATCCGTTTCATGCGAATCCATACCCACGTAGGTGGATTCAAAAATTTTATCGGCATTTTGGGTTTCAAACCCATCGCGACGCATGTCGTCTGTAACCATAGCCATACTACCACCAGACCGGATCACCCTACGAATGGCATCATTGGTCACACCCCGATACGCAAACTCCACGTAGGAGCCGGGAATATCCCGATAGCCCTCATCAAACAATACCCGAATCAAGGCCGCTTTTGTGGATGACTGCAGCAATAACCCATCGGGTGACCGATTGATCACCGACGCCCCTACTTGATTCATTGTAAAGTTGGCATCTTGTAAATAGTGATTGAATTCTTCAAAGTTTTTATAATATTTTCGGGCCATCATTGCTGCGGCGTCATCCAAAATAGTATCGGATTGATGGCGTGTATAGCTAATATGGTAGTCCGAAATAACCCGATTTAATTCGGTTTCAAAGTTAAATGATGCCAATCCATGCACACTTAAAGTAAAGTGATTGAGATAATATTTATTTACCAAAACCCAGGCAACATACTCCGATTCTTGTTGCAAGGCGCAATAATCCGCATAGGTGGGCGTTGGCCAATGCGCGGTCTGTAAATACCCTGTAATGGACTGGGCCGACGTCATGTCCACATCTGCAATGGGATCCTGCCAGTTACCCAGATAGCGTTGAACAATTGTTTGCAATTCAGGGGAGCCATCATCAAAGCGAAATTGCGATACAAACACACGGGGGGCATCGGGATTTGGGTGTTTTAACCATACCGCAGTCAATTTTTTTTTGTCAAAATTAAAAGGTTTTTTTGTGTCTGGATTCATATGAACACTGTACCCCAGTCCCAAAAAAATAGTTAAAATTGATGTGATATCAATAGAGCGAAATGCAATATGGTCATTTTGAATACGGTCGCCACGATCCGTAATGAGGGATACCACCCGATTGGCATCGGGAACTTTATCCAAATACTGTGCCAATAGCCCATCCAGTACTTGAATCAGTAAAGCGTCTTGGGTGCCGGGGCGCGGTGTCATGGAATGCTGAAAGCTATGTTTATGCATGGTCAGGGGCCCCTTGAACCAATCGATTGGCCTTTGCTAGGGATTCAAATGTGCCAGCATCGGACCACCAACCATGTAGGGTTGAAAAGGTGATAGCGCTATGGCGGATATAATGATTATTCACATCGGAAATTTCCAATTCCCCACGTTGGGATGGTTTGCAAGTGCGAATAAAATCAAACACCTGACGATCGTATAGATAAATACCTGTAACAGCCCATGTGCTTTTGGGGATTGCGGGTTTTTCGACAATGGATACAATACGATCCTCAACCACTTCAGCGACACCAAATCGGTGTGGATCCGGTACCGACTTTAAAAACAATCGCGCCCCTTTCGTAAACGATTGAACGGCTTCTGAAATTGTATCTTCAAAAATATTATCCCCCAAAATGACAGTCAATGGGTGACCTTGCGAAAAATGTTCTGCGAGCAATAGTGCTTGAGCAATACCGCCCGGCTCATCTTGAACACGATAGGTAAATGAACACCCAAATTCACGCCCAGATCCCAACAATTGTACCACATCCCCCATATGATCCAAGCCCGTTACGATTAAAATCTCAGTAATACCTGCCTCAATCAATTTTTGCACGGGGTAATAAATCATGGGCTGGTTTCCCACAGGCAATAAATGTTTGTTGGTGACTTTGGTTAGGGGGTATAATCGTGACCCCGTACCCCCGGCTAGAACAACCCCTTTCATTGCGCCACCGCCTTGTTGGATGCCATCACATGTTCCAGCCATTCGGTATGGTCGGTATACCATTGGATGGTTTCCATAATGCCGTGCGCAAAAGGGATTTTGGGGAACCAGCCCAACTGTGTAGTGATTTTATCGTGGGATATCGCATAGCGAAAATCGTGACCCAATCGATCGGCAACATACGTTATGTGATCATGTGAAACCCCGAGTGTATCTAAAATGGTTGTTACCACCGATTGATTGGTTTGCTCACAGGTACCACCAATATTGTAACATTCCCCTAATTGACCGTGGGTTAATACCCGAAGCAGTGCGTCACAATGATCGTGAACATGAACCCAATCCCGAATGTTTTGGCCATCGCCATAAATGGGGAGCGGCTTGTTGTGTGTGGCATTGTAAATCATTAATGGAATCAGTTTTTCAGGAAACTGGTACGGTCCATAATTATTGGAGCACCGTGTAATAATGGCGGGAAAATCAAAGGTCTGATGATACGAACGCACCATGAGGTCCGAAGCGGCTTTGGATGCGGCGTAGGGACTATTGGGTTGAAGCGGACTGGATTCTGTAAATGGGGCATCATGCGGTTGCAGTGACCCATATACTTCGTCGGTTGATACATGGATAAAGCGCTCGATGCCGGCCTTTCGACACACGTCCAATAACCGTTGTGTGCCGACGACGTTGGTCATTGTAAAGGGGTCTGCTGATGCGATACTGCGATCCACATGCGATTCTGCTGCAAAGTGAACCACCTGTTGAATGTCATGATCCGCAAATACGGTTGCTAAGGCTGCTGAATCGCAAATATTGATACGAAAAAACGATAGCGCTGAGGACGGTATATCCGCCAAATTTTTTTGAGTGCCTGCATACGTCAATGCGTCCACCACAACCACGGATTCACAGCCACTGGCCACAAGTCGCCTGACAAAATTTGACCCAATAAATCCGGCCCCGCCGGTAACTAAAACACGCATATATACCTCCTACAAAATAATACCCTGTACCGCCAATCATGGCTATCATTTGAAGGGCTATTTACATAACCCATATAAAAATAGTAATATGATTTAAGGGGTTAATCAATTTATTTATGTATACATCGGTTATTTTTCCCGCGAATGGTTTGAACATGGACCATTATCGTGCCTATCACACATTAAAGGGACACGCGGTGCACGGGGTATACTACCGGCCCCATCAATCGTATACCCCCCCTCCGCGCCGGTTTTCCTGGGAATGGCTTATGGATACGGTAGTGATTCCACAGTCAACCGATCCCCGTGTGGGCATTGGCCATTCATTGGGTGGGACTTTATTGTTGTACGATGCCTTAAAGAATCCGCATCGATGGCACACATTGGTGATTATTGATCCCGCATTATTCAGTCCGGCTATAATACGAGCATATCGTGTGATTCGATGGTTCGGGATTGAAGATCGTCTGCACCCCATGATTATTGCCACCAAAAAACGGCGCCAGCACTTTACCTCGATAGCGGATACCGTTCATCGGTGGCGCAACTATCCCCTATTTAAGCAGGTCAGTTCCGCCAATCTTCATGCCTTTGTTGAAGCAAGCCTCCACCCATCAAGCGAATCCAATGGGTACACCCTACGATTTTCACGCGATTGGGAAACCGCTATCTACCGCAATATGTGCTCGCTGGATGGATTTATTTGGTTGAATTTGAATGCATTAAAGCCACGCTTATGGGTTATTGCGGGCGAAACATCCAATACCTTTTTAAAAGGGGCCCGACACCATATCCGACCCTATTGTGATCAATTTATAACGATTCCAAATACAACCCATTTAATCCCATTTGAAGCCCCCCTTGACATTAAAAACATCCTAGAGTCGCTCTAACACTCTAGGGGGAACTATATTGAATTGAACGGGTCGGTAGTGTCATCTGTCACCAATACATTATTGATGAATAAGATATCGGTATCGGATAAAACATCACCAACCACATCGTTGGGGTCATGCGCTACATTCTCAGGGCATTCATTGGGAAAAAAAGAATCATTTCGTTTGATGCTGGATGGGATGGTATTCATGTCAAACGAATGGTCGGATTGGATGGCAGATGAATTCAATGAGGGATTGTGGGAATGTATTTCGTTTGACGTTTTTGCAGAATATGGATGTTCATGATGGGCATGAGGCGTGGCTTCCGTTAAGGGTTGGGGCAAAGTTGTTTGCAAACAGGTTACATAAGTCAATCGATTGTCATAAAGAGGCGATGAAACAGGCTCGCTACTGGTTGGGGTTGTTTTTTTCCAATTTTTTAAACGCTCACTTAGGCGATCACGCAGTCTATCACGAATAGATGTATCCTTACCTATGGGGGTATACAGAGGATTAATCGGCATTAATCGCTCCCTCGTTTTGTGTGTTTTTTGGAATCATGATGACATAATTTATGATGCAATGCCGCTAATTGAACATATTTAGCGGCCCACTGTGTGTTGATATCAATGGTATCCGATGTATGTTGACGAATAATACGGCCCGGCGACCCCACCACCAATGAGAATGGTGGAATCACTGTTTTTTCTAAAATAAGGGTCCCCGCACCAATGATACTGCCCCGGCCAATCACCGCACCGGACAATACAATAGCGCCAATACCAATTAAGCACGCATCCTCAATCTGACAAGCGTGTAAGTTGGCGGTATGCCCAACAGTAACATCGTTGCCGACCACACACGGCCGGGTATTTTCAACATGGAGCACGCATCCATCTTGAATATTGGATCGTTCACCAATCACAATGGCGTTAATATCGCCACGAATAACGGCGTTATACCATATGGATGCTTGGTTGCGTACGGTAACATCGCCCATAACCTGTGCCCCCGGAGCAATAAAGCTGGTGGGATCAATGGTAGGCGAATGGGTTAATGTGTTGGGGGGAAGCTCAGAAAAAATCATTGTTTCTATTATTTCAGATAATAATTCCTCTAACAAGGGGCGTTATCGATTAAGCGAACCCCATCACAATACACCGCCAGGCAACAGTGATCCCCCGGTTGGGGATCATCACAAATCACAGCACCGGTACTGGGTCGAAATACCGAGACATAATCCACCGTTAATCCAGCCGATAGTAATTGTTGCGTGATCCAATCGGTCATATCAGCACCGGACAATAGCGGATTTTTGGACATCTCAATACCCGCTTGCAGGGCATTATATATGGCAATAGCACGTTTATATCCCGATTCATTCAAATAAAGTAAGCGCGAACTGTAGGCTATGCCGTCATTATTTCGCTGAATGGGGACGCCAA
>JALQXX010000003.1 GCA_023262965.1 Candidatus Marinamargulisbacteria bacterium | reverse complement strand
ATAACAAGCCGTTCGGCTAATATACCCAATGTATCGTGATCGCACCAGCTCATTAATTCCTTCTTCACATTGGCTAAGTTTACCGCTGAATTATTAGCTGGCAATTTGGTGACACTCATAATGATCGCGTCTGAATGCGATTTTAATGAATCTATCCCACCTAATAAATGGGTCACCAGGTCCATTGTTTGATCCAAACCAGCACCTCGTTGGCTTAAAGCACCATATTCTACCAACACCACAACCCTTACATAACCGGCAGCAGCTACCATCTGCCGAATGTTCACCGCATTCGCAATATTAATTTCTGCACCGCGATTATCTGAAAATCCCGGACAATCACAATATACCCATTCATCATTTCGCACAACCTTGGGCAAAAAGGTTTTGGATTCCCTATCATGCCCAATCTCTGTTACCATAGGCTGTTGTGAATCCGCCTTGACAACAATTCGCTCCTCCAGGTCGATATCTTCATTTGCCATATCACACCCGGCCAAATAATTGACCAATGTGCTTTTTCCGCATCCCGTGTTGCCAATCAGCAATACCAGCGATTGCCCCGCAACTTTTTTTGCCTCCTGCTGACCCAACGCCATACAATACGACAAGCACGCCAGGCGTTGATCCGCCGTTAACTCGGCATTTGGATTCGCCAGTAACGCATTTAAAGCCGCCTCTCCCAAACCCTCCACATCCGCCTCTATCCGGCTATCGCCCATGGATTCCCGTCTAACCGGTTCACCTATAGGCGATTCGGGCACAGAAACCCGCGGCTGCATTAATTGCCGTATAATTCCCCGTTGACCCGCTGCATTCGCTACATCAATCGGCGTTTGAGCATACACCTCGCCCGGGTAATCCTTCGCCAAAGGATCCGCATTATTGGCCAATAGCGCCTCCACCAACTCGGTTTTCCCCTCACGTGCCGCAAAATGTAACGCCGTATACCCATTGTTCTTTGCGCGCTCAGTAACCGATGCGTTTTCTTCGATTAATAGTCGCGCACGATGCCACAACCCGTCATTGCACGCAATTACCAAATCCTTCCCCAACGTTTTTTTTCGATCCTCGGAAATACCTTCCCTTCGCCGAAAACTGGGGCTATCATCAATTTTTTTGTCCAATTCATCATTGGGTAGTGTCATCACATCCGCCAATTGGTCATAATACAACCGATATATTTGCAATAGACTCTTCAAAACCCCTTCACCCCGTTCCCCCCTCAGACCATAAAAATCCTTAGCTAAAATATACAACATTTTATGTGTGTATAAATTCTCGTACGTTGCGTTCGGCGTATGCTCATCATTGCGCACATCCATAATTAAATGCGTATCGTCACTAACCACCGAGGAATCCGTACTAACATTCAATAAATCATCCGGTATCCCCGATTGTACCCCCTTATCCGGATCATCTTTAAAATCCCCCGCTCGTAATAACGATATCACCCCTTTTGAGCCATTGGTTTGCAATCGGCGTTTAATATACGCCATTTCATTAGCAACGCCGGTTCCTTCCTCGTTTGCACGCGTTTTATATGTGGGGGTGCACACTACCAAAACAAAGGCCGTCTTTTCTATCTGTCTCTCAAAGTCCAATGCAATGCGCGTACCCGCTCCCATATTCTCCACATCCACTATCACACGCAACCCCAATCGACGTAAATCCGGGACCAAGATATTCCGCACCCAATCCTCCGATTTTTCCCAGGCATAACTAACAAATACATCCGGCACATTATCCCCCCACCCTTCTGCAAAGGTCTCTCGCAGGCTGTCTAACGCCTCTTCAAATACACCGCGACTGTCGATTTGCCGTTGCAATTCCCGATATTTTTCATTTAAATCCGATTTGTTTAGTGGTATTTTATCCAAACTGGTGGCGATGCGTTGAATTAAGGTCTCCCAATTCATGTGGCGATTTCGGGCTTTGTATACCACTACCTGATCGATTAGCGATTGACGATCCCCCCGTTTTGCCCGACGCGCATTCTGATCCAGGACATCGGTCAGCCCGATTGAGGCTATATTCGACGCCGAATCCCAGGACGATTGACCCTCCGATCCCCGTTCATCGTAATCAATGACCTTTAATTCAGACACAATCACATCTTTGATTCGGGAATCCGGCCATTCATTGGCCACATCCAAAGGGGTTTTTTGATCATTGTTTTGATCCACCACCAGCGCTCGAATAATGGGATATTGCACCAATGCCATAAATATATCGGTTCGTCCTTGACTAACCGCTGCAGTCACCGCCACATGCAGGGCCGTATTACCGGCATCATCCACCATATTCTTTAACGACACCCGCCCCATCAATGATTGCATGTATTGATGCACCTCGGCACGATTCCCACCGTGTATTGCATTTAAAAAATCATCGACATCAATTTGCCCCGAACCCGATCTTGCTGCCGCCGCAGGCGAACTATACCCCTGGATCGCTGGGGATAACGATCGACGACCCGCTGGCGATAGCGATCGACGTGTCCCGGTATTCATGCGAGCGCCCTCTGATAACGATAGTGATGCTGTTGGATTCATAATAGGTCTCTCCTGGATTTTAAAAATAGTATGCGTCCATAATATCCGTTATTAACGCAAAATAAAAGGTAATTTAACCACGGTTGCGGGTATGTGACGACCACGAATCGCTACCGTGACGGATTGCCCTATCGAAATGGTTAACGGTACCATGGCCATAGCAATGGGCACCTGTAGCACCGGAGAGAGGGTGCCGGAGGTGATCACCCCACCTTCGCGAATCGCATCACCTTGACGTGGCAAACAGCGATCCGTGAACCGAAGCCCCACCGTATGCTGCGTCACCGGGGTATTATTCAATGCCGATTCCCCCATAAAGCCAGTCCCCCATTTGAGTACCCACGGATACCGGGTATGGCGGGGATTGATGGTTTCGGATAGTTCGTGGCCATATAAAGGCAGCCCCGCCTCAATACGCAGACTGTCCCGCGCCAACAGGCCGCAGGGACGAATGCCTTGAGCCTGAAGATCCCGCCATAACGCAGGAACCACGGCATTGGGAAATAGCACTTCAATACCATCTTCACCCGTGTACCCGGAACGCATCACAAACCCCTCCTGATTTGCGTACCGACATGCCTGCCCCGTGAATCGGTTTAAAGCCGACCAATCGGTGTGAATAACCGGCGTTGCGGCGGCAATGGCCTGCGGGCCCTGGATGGCAATCAGGCTGTGGGAATCAAACTGCGGGTCTAAACGGGTGAGGCCATGCGCCTCTAGCCAAGCCATAATTTTGGATTTGTTGGCCGCATTAATAATCATATAATACGCCGATTCCAGCGGATTGTAGCCAACCATCACATCATCCAAAATCCCGCCCGATTCGTTCAATAAAAATGTATACATAATGCTATTTGGCTGGGTCTTGGCAATGTCGTTGGTAACGATTTTTTGAAGCAATGCCGCATTATGCACTGCGTCCCCCCGAATGGCCACAAATCCCATATGCGCAATGTCAAACATCCCCGCAGATTCGCGCACCGCCATGTGCTCCGCAGACGCGTGACTGTACCAACCCGGCAAGGTATACCCCCCAAAGGGAATCATACGGGCCCCTAAGGCCTCATGTTCCTCATAAAGTGCTGTGTGTTTCATAATAATCCTCCGTTTCGGCAATCTGCCGTAATGCTGTTTGAATATCCGACAGGGATTCCACCTGTGATAAGGCGGCTTTAAACGACCGCGCCCCCGGAATGCCTTTTACATAAGCCAGTAAATGCTTACGGATTTCACGGGACCCCACATACCCCCCTTTCGCCTCAAATAAATACTGGGCATGTTGGTCAATAATGGGGATGCGATCGCGAAATCGCTGGGGTTTTTCGCCCGCAAATACCCACGGATTTCCAAAAGACGCTTGACCAATATAGAACCCATCCAAATCCCCACAATACGCATGCCCCTGCGCCAATGATTCAATCCCCCCATTTCCAATAACAGGGATGGTGATGGCTTTTTTTAAGGCGTATACCCGATCGTATTGGGGAGCCACCTTGTAGGGCTCTTGATAGGTACGAGCGTGAATACAGATCATATCCGCACCCGCATTTTGAACAGCGACGCCAAAATCCACCAAATCATCGCCACTGGTCCACCCCAATCGGGTTTTTACCGATACCGGCAACCGGGTGTTGGTGGCCACCGCCTCAATCAATTGGCAGGCTAAATCCCGATTTTTTCGCAAGGCCACCCCATGCTCGGATCGCACCACTTTTTTGGCCGGACACCCCATATTGATATCAATCCCTGAAAATCCCATGTCTTCACACACCTTTGTGGCGGTAATAAAGGTCTCCACCCGCTTGCCAAAAATCTGCGCAATCACCGGTTGCTCACTGGCATGAAACGCCAATTTGCGCATTAAAGCCGTCGTGGAAAAATGCAACCCATCCGCCGATGTGAATTCTGTGACCGTCACAATCGCCGGATTCACCTGTTTGCATACCCGCCGAAAAGCGGAATCCGAATAACCGTCCATCGGAGCCAAACCGATGATGGGACGCGGCAATTGTTTCCAAAAATCTTTGGTCATGCACTGAGGGTATCAAATCCATAGAAAAATGACCAGATCGACCCCCTCATTCACCCGCCTGAACGGCTTTCTGGCAGACGGCTAGCCAAGGCATTTACACCGACTCTGCCCATACCTTATACTAGTCGATGAGATGTTTAATAAAAAAATCGATCGCATATCCCCCTATGTTCCCGGGATATCCGCCGAATCACTCAAAGACCGCTACCCCGATTGCATTAAACTGGCATCCAACGAAAACCCCTGGGGCCCCGCCTGCTCGCTAGCTGATTGCGCCCATGTGCCTATAGAACGGTACCCCGATTACACCGCACACCCCCTCATCCATACCCTTGCCAAGCAATTATCCGTGTCACCATCCCAGCTTATTTTGGGCAATGGTAGTGATGAATTGTTCCAGTTAATCGCCCTAGCCACTATTTGTCCCGGTGATGCTATTTTAAGTAGCGAATGCACATTTTCGGAATACGAATTTGTAGCGCATATTACCGACGCCTCTTTTGTAGCGGCCCCCTTGGTGAATCACACCATTTCGATTCCCAACCTCATCGCACGCATTACTCCCCACACAAAACTGATTTTTATTGCGAATCCCAATAACCCCACCGGCACCTATGTGTCGCATACGGCGATTGAGCAATTACTCGAAAACACCCCGCCCCACACCCTTGTGGTATTGGATGAGGCCTATGCCGAATACGTCACAGCCCCCGATTACCCGCGGTCTATGGCATTGGTTAATCAGTACCCCAATCTGATGGTTACCCGAACGTTTTCCAAACTGTACGGCTTGGCCAATTTACGGGTGGGTTACGGGATTGCCAACCCCACCATTATTCAAAACCTGCATAAAGTGCGCCAACCCTTTAATGTCAACGGCCTGGCCTTGGAATGCGCCTATCGATCCCTGAGCAATCATGCCTTTGTGCAAAAAACCCTCACGGAAAACACCCGCGGCGCGGCATACCTGCGTGACGCGTTGGCGCGTTACAACACCCACATCCCCCCAAGTGAGGCCAATTTTTTATATATTCAATTCAATGATCGCAGTATTGATCATCTGCCCGATGACCTCATCCGCCGTGGGGTTATTATTCGATCCATGAAACGGTTTGGACAAACCAATGCCATTCGTGTCACAATAGGAACCTCGGCTCAAAACGAGCGATTTATAAAGGAGTTGCATGCATGTCTAACCACACCGTAATCGGAATTACCGGACGTACCGGGAGCGGAAAATCCCATGCCTGCCAATGGATTGTTACCAATCGATCGGCCGTTGAACACATTGATTGCGATCACATTGGCCATCGTGTACTCGAAATGCCGGCCATTAAACCCCAGTTGATTGCCGCATTTGGGGATCAAATCCATGTCAACAATCGCATTGATCGATCCGTGTTAGGGGCCATTGTGTTCAATGATCACGACCAATTGCGCCAACTCAATGATATTGTCCACCCCGTTATTTGCACCGAGGTGGATGCCATTATCGCCGCCACCGATTGCCCCCTTATTTTGATTGAAGGGGCCCTCATTCACCAGGTCGGATTGGAACACCGTTGCCACCATACCTTATGTATCGATTCCCCTACCGAGGCCATTTTGAAGCGCCGTCCCACGGCCGAACGTATTTTATCGAAACAGCCCCAACCCAATGATTATATTAATATGTGTACCCATACCATTAAAAACAACGCCAGTATTGCGCTTTTTGAAGAGAAACTATCCCAGCTGTTGGATCGCTTATCCCTATGACCCCATTTGGCCCCATTATCACCGCCATGGTGACCCCATTTAATGATGACGGCACCTTAAATACCAAACAAGCGGTGGAATTAATGGATTTTTTAATTCAAAATCATTCCACTACCCTGCTATTGACCGGCACCACCGGGGAGTCCCCTACCTTATCACACGACGAAGAATACGAGTTATACCGATTGGCCGTCAAATACTTTAAAGGAAAGGTCCATTTAATGGCCGGTACCGGCTCCAATTGCACCAAAACGGCGATTGAATCCACCCAAATGGCACAAGATATTGGCATGGACAGCGTTCTGCAGGTGGTGCCTTACTACAACAAACCCTGTCAACTGGGGATTTACAATCATTTTAGGGCCATTGCGGATAGTACCGATTTGCCGGTGATGCTCTATAACATTCCGAGCCGTACCGGCGTGAATATGACGGCCGAAACCCTGGCCAAATGCACGCAAATTGATGGCATTATTGCCTTAAAAGAAGCCGGTGGATCGGTGGATCAGATGCGGGAATTTCGGGCTGTTTGCCCACCCGATTTTTTTATTTATTCGGGTGACGACGCCCTAACACTGGCGTTTTTACACGAAGGGGCCAGTGGTGTGGTATCCGTGGCCTCACACATTGCGGGCCCTCAAATTCATGCCATGATTACGGCATTTTTTAATGATGACCCCATTACTGCATCGGCATTAAACGATACGCTACGCCCACTCGTGGACGCGTTATTTATTACCACCAATCCCATCCCCGTTAAAGCCGCGCTTAAACTGATTGGATTTAATTGTGGCACCACACGCCCCCCACTGATGGCGGTAAGCACGGATCAATTAGCGCACATTGAAACCGCTTTGGATGCCTTTTTTCGCACGGTTTAGGTATTGGCTAACCCATACCGAGTATTCTCGTCTGGCCCGTAATGCCTCCTGGTTATCGTTGGGACATGTTGCTAATTACCTATTGCCCCTACTCACCCTCCCGTATTTGTCCCGAACACTGGGCCCCCTCTATTTTGGCTGGGTGTTGATGGCCCAATCCGTCATGATGTACCTGTCATTGATCACGGATTACGGATTCAATTTATCGGCCACCAAAGATATTGCCGAAAATCGATCCAATCCGGCCGCAGTATCCCAGATTGTATCCACCGTTTTGGTCATAAAAGGAACCCTATTAATCATTAGTGCCGCTATTTTGGTGGGATTGGTGTACGCCATTCCCGCGTTTTATGAGCACCGCGCATTGCTCTTTTTGTCGTTTTTATTGGTGGTTGGCAGCACGTTTTTTCCGACCTTTATTTTTCAAGGGCTCGAGAAAATGTCTGTTATTACCGTGATGACAATCGCCGCAAAAGGGCTCTTTACACTCTTTATTTTTATGCATATTCAATCCCCCAGTGACTACAGTCATGTCCACGCACTATGGGGACTCAGTTACATTATTGTGGATATCTGCGCACTCGCATACAGCCACTACCGGTGCCATATTACCCTGACCTGGCCCCGCCTACGCGATATTGTTCAAATGGCAACCACCCGATTTGATTATTTTTTATCGCGAATTGCCATCGCCCTCTATTTGAATAGCAATGTATTGCTGATTGGCCTATGGTTACATCCCATTCAAGCCGGTATGTACGGAGGAGCCGAAAAACTACTCTTTGCCATTACCACATTCTATACCCCCCTCATTGAAACCCTGTACCCCTACATATCGCGCACCAAAAATGCCGACCTGGGCAAAAAAATCTTGGTGATTGCCGTATGTATCAATACCCTGGGCTGTCTGGCCGTATATGGCCTGGCGCCATACCTACTCCCTTTAATCCTCGGCGACTCATTTACCGACGCGGTCCCCCTGTTTCGAATCATGCTAATTATTGCCGTTTTACACCTGCCCTCCGGCATTATTGGCTACCCATTGTTGGGGGCTATGGGCCATACCGCCATTGCCAATCGCAGTGTTATTATTGGGGCTATTGGTCATATGTTGGCTATTGTCATAACCTACCCTTATTTGACCAGTCCCCTTGGTTTTATTGCCATTACTATTGGATCCCAGCTGACCATTTTAGGCATTCGGGTTGTTGCCATGTACCGCTATCGATTGGTTTAGCCTACCGTTCTTTTACAGATCCTCCAACACGTACTGCGCACTGTAATCGAAGCTCTGACCTTGCGGATTGTAATACAGGCGATTATTGTGTGAATTTAATGAGAAATCGGGGAGTGTGATTCTATCCGTATGAAACAAGCGCCCCGCCGTTTGAATAAACCACGTACCATTGGGATTAACAGCCACCTGTTTGATAGCGGTGTCCCAATAGTCATAGGCCGGCCGCACCGAGTTCGGGGAATAGACCCGCTTGGCAAAGCCCCCCACAATATGGCTGCTGTCATCCGTGTAAATCACCAAGGCCGCACCGGCTGTATCGGGGGATTGATTGGGATTATGGATGTAAAATCGTGACTGGTTAGGGACCCGATCCTGTGCTACAGGAATGAAATGCGGAAACCCCATACATACCGACGCCAACGGTTCACCATCAGTGGCCGTGCCCTGAAAACACCCACTCTCAATCGATTGAATCCCCAACCGCCCCCAGGCACTATCGGTAGTATCGACCAACACGGTTAGCGGCGATGTGGTTGCATCGTAAATCACCAGCGGCGTGTGCAATGTATAATAAAACCGGCACTGCGTGAAGGTGAGTTGCAAATCGTGCGGGGCAAAGGACCCGGTTTGGCGCCGTAATCCCTGCGTCGCATGGGTATAATACCAATCATTACCCAGCTGTACCTGCCCTTGAATAATGGCCGGAAACGTGGAGTCCCCCTCCGAACACGTGGTGACCGTCATATACCGATACGTTCCTTCCTTGATGGATTGATTGTGGGTAATTCGGGCCAACCAATCATTATCCGATACCCGAATGTAACAGTCCTCCGTAGTGGTACAGACATACAATTCGGCCACATCACCCGCAGGCTCGCCCCCATCATCAATGGCCGTACTAAGCACAATAGTGTTCACCCAAAGGGATACCCGGTTCGGGGTAAAACTCTGCTCGCCCACCGCAGCCCAAGCGGTTACGGATAGCAGCAAAAGACAGCATCTACTCCACATGATGAATCGAAAAATGAATGATGCCATAGGTGTCATAGGGCGTCTGCAGGGTGCATGACCCCATCATAACAGTCACCAAGGCACTCACAATCAATCGCGTCATAATACACTGTATCGATCATTTTTGTTATTTCATGATGGCCCCATCGATGACCGCCACCGTGTTGAATGGCGACAGACTGCCATAAAATACATTGCGCGCTTCGGCATCGCCCGCACGGTACGAAAAATACCGATCCGCATGACACCGTGTGCACCACATCGACCGCGTCACCGTTAGCGATGGTCCAAACACCTGTCGAAATGCCGCGATATTGGGTTCTAGCAAATCAAAATGGGTATGCGTATCCGCATCAATTTCGTAACACATTTCACAAATATGTGGACCACACCACAGGGTTGCTGAATCGCAGCCCCGCACACGCAACGCCTGGGCAAATCGTTCCGATATGCCGCTCAAGGTGCCCTGACGTCCCGCATGAATGGCGCCAATATACGGACCTGATGCCACAATAATGGGCAAACAATCCGCTGTTCGCACCGACACAATCGTGCGTGCCGATTGCGTGATAACCGCATCCGCGTCCACCTCCCATACACGACCTATGGCCGTAAATGGGGCCGCATTGTTGTGGGACGAATCCGATGCTGTTGCCGCAATGCGTGTGGCGGTATGGGGGCCATACACCACCCACGCGTCCCTATCGGCACAGATAAGTTCGGCAATATCATTGGAGTGGGTCTGACGCATGGCAACCAGATGGTGCTGCGGGCAATCCCACTCCCCCACCGCATCGTGTCGATTGGTATATTGAATATTCATACTAACATCGTACAACACGCTGCCCCGATAATACGAGCACCTTTCCCTGCAACGACAGCACCGTCACCCGCTCAATCACCTGCCCCATGGGCCATTGCAATGCCGTGGCCAATCGGTCCATGGATACCGGTTCGGCCGAAATAATCGCCAGCACAGGGTCCACTGCCGTATTATCCGCGGTATCCTCCGTTGGATCGACAACCTGGGGCACCAAGACCCCTAAAAACTCACATAATAACTCGGTAGTGGCAATGGCAAATGCGCCATCGTGAATCAACCCGTAGCAACCCACCGATTGCGCCGCGTTATAGCCTCCCATAAAGGCCCCAACATCAATCCCATACTGTGCGGCCAAATTGGCGGTTAACACCGCGCCACTTCGCTTGGCCGCTTCTACAACAATCAATCGATTGGACAACGCCGCAATCAACCGATTCCGTTGCGGAAAAAAATAGGGCTTGGGTACCACCCCGGGCGGGTATTCGGTGATAATGCAGCCCAACCCCGAATCAACAATCCGATGAAACAATCGCAGGTTGGTTTTGGGCGTCATTTCATCCAAACCCGACGCCAATACCGCGATCGTGGGGGTACCGGCCGTCAGGGATTCATCATGAACCAAGGCATCCACACCCAAGGCACCCCCCGATAGTGACACCTGACCCGTACACAACGCCACCGTTTCGGCAACACGATCCCGCGCCAATAGCGAGGGTTTTCGCGTCCCCACAATCCCAATCATGGTTTGGGTCAATAATCCGGTATTTCCTTTGAAAAATACGCCCATAGGCGGATCGCAGTTGGGAGGAATGGGCTGTGCCCAAGCCACATCGGACCATGGCAGCCATCCCATGCCCCCGCGCTCCATACGGGACGGTATTGTGGACATATCGTGGTATCGCTTCATTGCCACCCCCTGAAATGGATCCTGTGCGGGTAACGATCGAATATAGGCCTCAATATCGGCACCGCTCTGACAGGACTCAGACATTGCCTGTAGATAGCGCGGACGATCATATCCCAAACACTGAATAACCAACGATATGTCCATGAAAGAAATGTCCCCCCTTCAAAAATCTATTATACCAGACTATTTCGAATTGTCACGTGGTTTTTTACCCGTTTATCCAATTCAATAATGTCGGCAATGGTGACAACCGTTTCGGCAGCATAGGCATCTAGGATGCGCCGAATGGTATCGTACATTCCCATAAACGATACCTGACCATTCAAAAATAATGGCACCGCCACTTCGTTCGCTGCATTAAACACAATGGGCATCACGCCCCCCGCTTTTCCACAACAAATCGCCAAATCCAACCACGGAAAGGCGTCGCGATCCGGTTCAAAAAATTCCAACCCAGACAATGCGGTTAACCCATCTTGTTTAAACGGAGTCGCCCATCGTTCCGGATACGTCATGGCATATTGAATGGGGTAGCGCATATCGGGTCGCCCCATATGCGCCAAAATAGCCCCATCCACCGTTTCAATGCACGCATGCACAATGCTTTGCGGATGCACCACCACCCGAATCCGATCCCATGCCATATCAAATAAATGATGGGCCTCAATCACTTCCAATCCTTTATTGACCATGGTGGCCGAATCCACACTAATTTTTGACCCCATATCCCAATTCGGGTGCCGCAAGGCTTCCGCGGGCGTAATGGTATCAAATGTGTGCGGATCCCGCCCCCAAAAGGGCCCTCCCGATGCGGTAAGGGTCATGTGATGAATTCGATCCCTATTAAAATCCACGGCGGCTAAACATTGAAACACCGCCGAATGCTCCGAATCTACGGGAATAAGCCGGGTGCCATGCGCGCGTACCATCGCCATAATACGGCTACCCGCCGCCACCAATACCTCTTTATTGGCTAAGGCAATATGCGGAACATGGGGAATCGCCGCAACCACGGCGGGCAGAGCGGCTGTTCCCACAATCGCCACCACCAATTGATCCATCGGATGCGTAGCCAATGCCACCAAACCCGATTCCCCCACCTCGATCACCGGGTCATAATCCATATGTTTCCGAATAATGGCCACCTGATCCGCCGATCCAACCGCCACCCGCTCCGGTCGAAATTCATTGGCAATGGCCGCCAAACCCAGGCTATTGGTATGCCCCGATACAGCCACCAACCGAAATCGATCGGGGAAGGCTCGAATAACATCCAGAGCCTGCGTCCCAATCGACCCCGTAACCCCCAAAATCCCTACCGATACCGGCGCTACCCCAGCCACATCACCACCATATACACGATGGGAGCGACCATTAAGGTACTGTCCCCACGATCCAAAATACCCCCATGCCCCGGTAATAGCGTGGATGAGTCCTTCACCCCGTAACGGCGCTTAATCAGTGATTCATACAAATCCCCAACCTGCCCCATGACCCCCAAGCCAACCGCCCCTAACGCCCACATCAATGACCATTGACTCAGCACACAAATCATAGCGACCATCGCCCCAGCACTCAAAACACCAATGGCCGTTCCCTCCACTGTTTTCTTAGGACTTACTACCGATAGGGGGGTCCGGCCCACCAAGCGCCCCCCCACATAGGCACAAATATCGGTCGACCAAATCGATACGCACAAAATAAGCAAATACATCGGCCCATTGGGGGCCTCCCGTATTAAATAAATAGATGATAATCCGCAAAAAATATATAAAAAATACTTGGCCATAATGCGCCAGGTGCCACCATGCCCCCAGAGCTGTTGGCGGTACAATTCCACGACAAATCCCATCAAAACCAGCATGTGAACGCCCCATATTCCCATAACCCATTGGCGCCCCCCCCCATAAAGCACCATCATTCCCATGATGTATCCCCCGACAGGCACACTCAATACCCATTTATTGGGAGATCCCATCATGCGCCACAATTCATAAAATGCCCCCACCCCAGCCACGCCTAAAAATACGATTAAAGGCAGTCCCGAATACACCAATACATAGCTCGCAATTGCCATTAAAATCGCCCCCGTTATCCATCGGGTCATGGATTCAATCCCCCAAACCGACGCACCCGTTTTTGATACCAGGCAATGGCGGCTATCAAATCATCTCGTCCAAAATCGGGCCAAAAACAATCGGTAAAATACAACTCCGAATACGCGCATTGCCACAACATAAAATTGCTCATACGGATATCCCCGCCCGTTCGAATAAAGAGATCGGGATCCGTATGGGCATATAAATGCGCCGCAATATCCGCTTCCGTAAGTGCACAGGCATCCCCACCTTGCGCGACATACCGACGCACTGCGGACACAATTTCGGCGCGGCCACCGTAATTCACCATCACCTGCAATGTCATTCGTTTTCCGTAAGCGGTATCGGCTTCTGCCTGACGCATGGCATCCTGCAGATCCGCATCAAACACCGATAAATCACCACAAAATCGTAGAACCACACCGGCGTCAATCAAGGATTGCTTAACCGTTTCAATCGCGGTTTTTATCATTGCCACAATAAAATGGACCTCAGTATTGGGGCGACGCCAATTTTCGGTTGAAAATGCGTATACCGACAGCGTTTGAATTCCCCACTCCACACAGCAGGTAACCACGTGTTGCAGGGCTTTTTGACCGGCTTTATGGCCAAACGAACGGGGCTTTTTTTGACGATCTGCCCATCGACCGTTGCCATCCATAACAATGGCAATATGTGCGGGCACATTGTGTGGATCCATCAGCGCATCCGATACCCGTGCCCGTGCATCTGACATATTAAATGGTACGGATTTCAGCTTCCTTTTTTTTCACCACATCATCAACCTTAGAAATATACCCATCCAAGGCTTTTTGAATGCGCTCGGATTGACGCTTCTTTTCATCATCCGACACGTCGTCCTGACGCTTGAGTGTCTCCAACTCATCGCGACGAATATTGCGTAAAGCCACCTTTCCTTCTTCCGCTAATTTTTTGACATATTTAATTAAGTCATGGCGACGTTCTTCGGTTAAATCGGGCAATCGCAATCGAATCATAGCCCCATCGGTTTGGGGATTGAGTCCCAAATCGGATATTAAAATAGCCTTTTCAACCGATGACACAGCACCTCGATCAAATACGTTAATCACCAATGTGTTGCCATCCGAGGTGGATACGGACGCCAACTGCTTCAATGGAACCGTTGTGCCATAATACGACACAACAATCGGGGCTAGTAACTCGGGATTGGCCCGACCGGCCCGAACACCCATCAGCTTGGTAATTAAATTATCAAGGGTTTTATTTAAGCGGGATTCATACGATGACATGGTTTTCTCCTTCAATTAGGGTGCCAATGGCCTCTCCCTGCAATATCCGCACTAAATGACCGGGATCATTCATATTGAATACAATAATTGGAATGCGATTGTCTTTGGATAGGGATATCGCGGTAGCATCCATCACATTGAGTTCATTTTTTAACACATCCATATAGCTTAATTGATCGTATTTTTGGGCGGAATCGTACAGCATCGGATCACGGGTGTAAACCCCATCCACTTTTGTTGCCTTTAATAAGGCATCCGCGCCAATTTCAGCAGCTCGCAATGCGGCCGTGGTATCGGTCGTAAAATAGGGGTTTCCCGTACCAGCGGCAAAAATTAATACACGCCCTTTTTTTAGGTGAGCCCGCGCACGATCCAATATAAAGGGTTCCGCAATTTCTTTCATTTCAATGGCGGTTTGAATGCGTGCATCCACAGCTACCTTAGCTAAGGCATCTTTTAAAGCTAACGCATTCATAACGGTGGCTAACATTCCGGTGTAGTCAGCCGCTACCCGATCCATACCATTTTCGGAGGCTGGAATACCACGAAAGATATTGCCTCCCCCAATAACAATGCCAATTTCAACCCCCAATGCCAATCCTTGCTGGATTTCCTTAGCAATAAATACCAAAAATTTCGGATCAATCCCGTAATCACGGTTTCCTTTAATGGCCTCACCACTTAATTTGAGAAGAATACGCTGATATGCGACTGCCATAAGCTACAGTATATCAGTTGCTAAAATAGGTTGTAAACATGCTATAAACGGGGATCCCTGTGGTCGCCGTATTGTGTGGACAATTGCGGGGTTCGTCTACATGGCTTGACTTCTTATGGTCTGCCCGCCTATCATAACGGCATATGGTTTCATCCGCTGTATCCACCTTTTTGATGATGGCCAAAACCGTTTTCCCCGCCTTTATTGTGGCTACCGCTGTTGGGGCATGGCTGGAGTCACGAGCGCCTCTTCATCGCATCACCCATTGGTTACAGTCCCGCTACGCTATTCCCTTAGCCAGTGTTCTAGGTGCCCTACTGCCAGGCTGTGCCTGTGCCACCATTCCATTAACGGAAGGCTTGCTTCGCAGAGGCGCCACATTGGGAACCCTTGCCACATTCATGCTAACCTCCCCTCTTTTAGCCCCTCAAACCATCATCCTAACGTACGGATTACTGGGCCCTCATTTTGCTATAGGTCGCGTCAGTCTCGGATTGGTTGGCGGTATTGGGATTGGTGGGCTCGTTGCGTTAGGGGATCGATTGGGCTGGTTACAATTACCCAATGCCGAATCACCCCCCTCAAGCTGCTGTTCAACTCACCCCGAAACCCAACCATCATTTGTGAGTAGCTTTCTATCTATCCTTAAAAAACTCAGTCTGTATTTGGTTATTGGACTGGTTATTGCGAGCGCCCTCACCGTTGTTATTCCACCCGACATCATTCCAGCCATTGTCGCCCGTTATCCCAAACTCATTTACATCATTCCTGCGGTTATTGGTATACCGGTGTACATTTGCGAAGGGGAAGAAATTCCGATTACGGTATCATTAATTCAACTGGGCCTGCCCGATGGTCCCGCGATGACATTTTTATTGGGCGCCGTTGGAACCTGCATCCCAACCCTTATTTTTGCTAAAAAATTATTGGGATTCCGCACAACCCTTGTCTACGGTGTGTACTGGGCCCTATTTGCCCCTCTCGCCGGATGGGTATTTGGCCACCTGTACTAATATCGCCCCCCCCATCCTTTTTTATTTTAATGTTTCAAATGCTCTGATGATGGGTACAACCTATTCAACGGGAGGCACGAATATGAATGAAAACGAATTAAAGGCTATTATCGAAAAATCTGTAGAACGATTTGATCACCTACGCATGGTAGAAAAAATCCAGTACATTATGGATTTTGGAAAAGTATACATTCAATACGATTTTTGCCTGAACTAATCAAACGGGGATAGTCATATGATACAACGTCCCCATAAACAATGCGCATACAAAAACGCGGTTCAAAATGGGGCGTATTGGCGGCGGCGTGCTAATGTGCTGGGGGTGATGTATAAAACGGTTCGAATAGAGGTCAGCACAGTATCATTGTAGGTTGGCCATATGCCGTGCCACCATCAGCCGATTGATTCACCGTACCTGGTGCCCAACCAACGATACCGATCGCTTGCTGAATCATGCGATGGTCTGAGCGTGGGCCCCTAAAGAAGGCGTATGCACATTCCTTTTTGAGATGTTGCACTTTTGTAGCCCCGTTTACGATTGATTCACAAAATACGTCATCGCCAGCACATAGCCCCATTGTCCCAATCCGGCTATTTGCCCCACACAAACCGGGGCTGTCACCGAATGATGCCGGAATGCTTCGCGTTTGTAGACGTTACTTAAATGCACTTCAATCACCGGAACCGGGGCACACTCAATCGCGTCGCGAATGGCAATGCTGGTGTGGGTAAATCCCGCTGGATTAATAATAATGCCCTGATACCCATTTGCCCCATGGATCGCTTCAATAATCCCGCCCTCTGTATTGGATTGGATGATATTGCAGGTCACTCCCATGGTACGGGCATGAGCCTGAATACCGGCATTCACGTCCGCCAACGACAATCGCCCATAATGCTCTGGATCGCGCTCTCCCAGTTTATTTAAGTTTGGACCATGAATAACCAATATCCTCATATGAGCTCCCCAATGACGGTTTTTACAGCAGTCATTACAGCAGATCGATCCACATCCTGCACAATTGTGGTATGCCCAATGCCTGTAGGAACCACATACCGAACCTGCCCTTCCCGAACTTTTTTATCTACCGATAAGGCGTTAAAAAACGCCGTTTCATCTATCGTAATGGGTGGAAATGGATCGGTATTGAAGGCCTGAATAAGGGCCTGAATGCGTTGGTATTCCGTAGGCGGCAATACCCGCAATTGCAGGGCTATTGTGGCCTCAATCAGCATTCCCCAGGCAACCGCTCGCCCATGCGATAACAGCCCATAGCCACCCAGGGTTTCCAATGCATGACCAATGGTATGGCCAAAGTTCAAGGTCTCCCTATCCCCGGCTTCTTTTTCATCATTGGATACCACGTCTGCTTTGTTTTGAATGGATTTTTCGATTAACACATGCCATACATCCGGGCAATCGGTATACGAAAACGACCGAATGGCCGCAATATGGCTCTCCAAATACCAAAATAAGGGCTTATCGCGAATAATCCCATACTTAATAATTTCAAAAAGACCCTCGGCCATATGGTACGGGGGTAATGTTGCCAACACCTGGGGATTAATAACCGTTTTTTTGGGCTGATGAAACGCCCCAATTAAATTCTTGCCGCGGGGATGATTGACACCCGTTTTACCCCCCATAGCCGCATCCACCTGGGCCAATAAACTGGTTGGCATCTGAAAAAACGCAATCCCACGCAAATAAATCGCGGCCACAAAACCCGTAATGTCCCCCACCACACCACCCCCTAAGGCCACCAAACAATCGTGGCGCCCCAGCCCATGTTCCAAACAAGCGGTAATCAGCATTTGAACCGTGTCGATTGTTTTGGCCGATTCGCTATCGTCAATTGTCACCACATCTACCAAACGACCCCACCGCTGTTTCATGCTCTCAATAATGCCGTCGCAGGCATTCAAAACAGTGGGATTCGTCACAATCAAAACGCGCTGTGCCGCACCCAAGTCACCCGTATCCAATGTGGCAGTCACCCCCACCACAATGGGGTATTTTTTATGAGCCGCTATGTTTATATAATACGTTTTACACGCGATTGCTTTTGCCATATGCTTAACCATACCGATTCACAATGATTTCTGCAACGGATTTGGGAATAATTGTATCACAGTCGATGATATCCGTGGCGACAGCTTGATACCATTGGGCGCGTTCCTGGAAACGGTCCCCCACCCGCTCATCCGCCAATGGTCGCGTGTGCTGACGATCCGACCGAATGCGCGCCAAAACCGTATCCATCCCTGCACGCAACCAAATAACCGGTTTACACTGCTGCAACAGCGCCCGGGAAGGCGCATGGGTCACAATGCCCCCACCCGTTGACACAATGGCTCGGGGGGATCCCGCCAGTGTCCGTTGCAGTGCGGCATATTCTATCGCACGAAACAAGCCTTCTCCCTGATGCTGAATAATATCCGCAATCGGACCATATTCATTTTCAATAACCTGATCCAAATCCACAAAAAGACACGCCAACTGTTGGGCAACGCGACGTCCCACCGTTGTTTTTCCTACGCCCATAAAACCCACCATAATCAGGTGCGTCCAATCCGAATGCATTCGCATATGCCCGTTATTGTCCCGTTATTGTCAGACCTCTGTCAAATCGCCTTTTTCATCATCCAAAAAAAATGAATTATTTTATACGATTCGTGCTGTTTAATTGATACATTAATAAGGATGAACATTATTTGGTTTAAAAATGACTTGCGTTATACCGATCACCCGGCCATGGCTATGGCATCGGCTACCGGGAAGCCCGCTTTGTGCGTGTATATCATTGAGCCCAATCGCTGGGCTCAGCCGGATATGAGTGATCGGCACTATGATTTTTTACGCGCCTCTATTATAGACCTCAATACCCAATTGGTCGCTCACTATCAGCGCCTGTACGTTTTTTGGGGTGAGGCCGTGGATATCTTTAATCATTTGCATCAACAAATCACCATTTCCGCATTATTTTCTCATCAGGAAACCGGCAATTTATGGACATACCGTCGCGATAATGAAATCGCGCTATGGGCATCGATTCATGGCATAACCTGGCACCAACCTCCTCAAAACGGCGTGATTCGCCGGCTACGAAATCGGGATGGTTGGGCCAGGGCCTGGCAGGATTACATGACGCAACCACCCGCTCCAACCATCATTCCCCCACATCCCCAAGGCCTACTCATTACCGATCATACCCCACCCCCAACCATTCAAACAGCTCAAACCCGCATACAAGCCATGCAGCCAGCTGGACACGCCATAGCCATGCAATATCTGGAATCATTTCTGGGCACCCGTAGCCAATCCTATTCAACCGATATGTCCTCACCCATCACCGGTGAAACCGCGTGTTCGCGATTATCCCCGTATTTGGCCATCGGCACCCTGTCCCTTCGCCAGGTGTATCAACGGACCCTACTGCAGGTGCATACCCTAAACAATGCGCCGCCATCACCCGCAATCACCGCCCACAAACGATCCATTCGAGCCTTTATGAGTCGGTTACAATGGCACTGTCACTTCATTCAAAAATACGAAGATGATCCCCGCATTGAATATCAATCGTTGCATTCGGCCTACCGCCATTTGGATGACATGGAGCACGACCCCGATTGGTTTGCGGCATGGGCAACAGGATGTACGGGATTTCCATTTGTGGATGCGTGCATGCGATTTTTGATTCACCATGGTTGGCTCAATTTTCGCATGCGCGCCATGATGGTGAGTGTGGGGGTGCATCATTTGCAATTGGCCTGGACACAGTGTGCGCACCACTTAGCGCGCCTATTTACCGATTACGAGCCTGGTATTCACTACAGTCAGTGTCAAATGCAGGCCGGCCGTACGGGCATCAATACCATTCGCATTTATAATCCCATCAAGCAAGGGTATGACCAGGACCCGGACGGCACCTTTATCCGCCGTTGGCTACCCGAGCTGGCCTCCGTACCCAATAGTGGCATTCATGAACCCTGGTATTATGGTCATGCCAAGCCCCTTGTGGATGAAAAAATAGCCCGAAAGAACGCCAGTTCACGCTTATATGCTATTCGAAAAACCGCCGGCTTTACAGACGAAGCCCAACGCATCTACATCAAGCACGGATCACGAAAAAACCGATCCGCAACGAATTCCAAAAAACGCCCCTGATCATCGATCATTGGATTATTGCCCACCAAATTCCTTCAGCCAAAAGGCCACATGCGCCGTGGTTATTGGCGGGGATTGTTTACGCGACATGTCGGTGGATGGCGCCGCATTGATATACTGAATAAACAATCGCGAGGACCACGTTTTTACCCGTATTTTTTTGGCAAAATTCAGAATGTCACGATCGGATGTCACAACGGTAATCGCTGATGTATCGGTTTTTTTGGATAAGGCGTTTTTAATATACGTATCCGCCGTTTGATTGCCAGGTGTATGGACAATGGTCAAACCAGGCCGCTTTTCCGAGCGCGGAAACCCCACATCAATCTGACCATCAAATACAGCTGTAAAATGATCGTTTTGACACCGATTTCGCTCTAACCAATGCACAAATTGCGTCACATTACGCGAATCACCCAATTGAATATCATGCAATTCCCCAATGATATTATACGCATCCAAAAAAAACTTCATAAAAAAAACCGAATAATCGGGCGCCCAATATAGCGTAAAATGGGATCAAACCCGTTCAGAATGGCAATGCCCACAATAATCCACATGCCATACGGCTCAATCGCATCCATCATCCGACGCCCTTCGGCCGGCAATACCCGATACAACACGCGGGATCCGTCCATCGGGGGTATGGGAATCATGTTGAATACGGCGAGTATTGTGTTGATGATAATGCCATATTGAAGCCATGGCCCCAGCATCGTATCCCACAAACCGTAGCGCCCCAGCCCACTCAATAGCCCGGCAATCATTAGGTTGGATAATGGGCCCGCCAACGCCACTTTCACCGCATCATTAGGGGGATCCTGTAAGCGATGGTAGGCCACGGGAACCGGTTTTGCCCAGCCAAATAAAAATGGACTGCCACTCATGGTGAGAATCACTGGCAACAGTACACTGCCCAAAAGATCCATATGCGCAATGGGGTTTGGGGTCAGTCGCCCATACTGCCCCGGTGTTGGGTCCCCACACCAAGTCGCCATGTACCCATGTGCCATCTCATGAATCACCACCGACCCGATTAAAATCACCAACTGCCCCGTTAATTGGGGAGCCATCACACCAAAAAAATACACCAAAACCCCAACAATACCCCATTGTACCCATGTATAGTTCCGCCATTGTTGCTGCCATGTCATACCTATTATGATAGCGGATGATACCGATTAAAGGTACGTTTTAATGCCCGTGTGTCCAAATGGGTGTACATTTGTGTCGTTTGAATCGATGCATGGCCCAAAAGCCATTGAATATCCCGTATATCCAACCCTTTTTCCATCAAATTGGTGGCAAACATATGCCGGAACATGTGCGGTGTGATGCGTTCCTGAATCCCACATGCTTTGGTCAGATGCTGAATCATATGCGTGACCGTTTGACGCGATATGGGGCGAGCCCCGGACCCGGACGGAAACATCCATGGGCTGGTACCACGGGTTCTGCTAGCCTCGTAATCCCTAAAACGCTGCTGCAACGGCGCCGCAAGGGGTACCATGCGTTGCCGCTGCCCCTTACCATCAATTGTCACATAATCATCCGATCCTTGTTGGACGCGCAAATGCACCACCTCAGATACCCGGCATCCCGCATAGAATAACAGCCCAACAATCAATCGATTTCGGGCGGCTTTGGGGTGATTTGGAAAGGTATAGTCCAATGCATTTTGCAAGGCATCTGTGGTCATTAACCGCGGCAACTGTAACGCGCGTCTTGGGGTGAACAATCGGTCCCATTCCGGCATGGGTTGCTGGGACTGGGTGGCACGATAGTGGCAGTACAATTTGACTGCCGATAATTTGCGTCGCGTCGATGCGGTTGTAAAACCGTTATGATGCAACGTGGTCATAAAGTGAATAATCGCATCCCGAGTCGGTAGGTTGGTATGCCCGACAACGGTTTGAAAATGCCGAATATCACTGCAATACGCGTCCACCGTTAATCGCGCCAAATGGCAAGACGACGTCAAAAACCTGCGAAAGGTCATCCCCCTATATACGGTCGTAGGTACTGCAGAGCCAGGATGGTTTTGGCATCCTTAATCTGCCCCTCGGCCACCTTATTCATAAGATCATCCCAGGTATACCGATGCAGGGTCATGGATTCATCCGGCTCGTGCTCGGCGGCCCCCATGGTCAAATCCATTGCCAAAAAAATGGTCATGTACTCATTGCAAAATCCCGGAGCCATATACATTTCCCCCACAGGAATCATCTGTTTGGCCACAATGCCCGTTTCTTCCTTCAGCTCCCGGTGGGCCGCATCCAAGGGGGATTCATTCGGTTCAATACACCCCGCTGGGGCCTCAATTAATACCGATTCTACAGCTTTTCGGTATTGATGAATCATATAAATAGCGTCTCGGGAGGCGACGGGCAAGACCGTTACCGCAGGCGCATGAACAACAATATCCCGAATAGCGGATCCACTACGTCCCGCAACCACGTCCTGCCGAACGGTAAACACCGGACCTTGATACACAACATGTGATGATAGTGTTTTTTCAATCATACAAGCCCTTCCAGTATACCGAATAATCCAAAAAAGTCATATTCAAATGACCTGCCATCCCCTATAATAACGATCAAGTCATGACCGCAAGCCTATTTAATACCCTAAATCAAAAAATTTTATCCAATAACTTTACCGTAGGTATTGTTGGTTTGGGATACGTAGGCCTTCCTTTGGCCTGTGAATTTGTTGAGGGCGGGGTGTCTGTTATTGGCGTGGATGTGTCGGAATCAAAAATTGCGTCATTATCAAAGGGGGTGTCGTACATTCACGATATTACCAATGATCGTATTCAAACCTGTTTGGCAACCTCCCGTTTTCAGGTTACCACCGATGTCGCTGCGTTATCGAATGTAGACGTTATCAGTATCTGTGTGCCTACCCCCCTTCAAAAAACCAAAGACCCGGATATGCGGTTTATACTATCCGCGATTAACGGATTAGCGGACCATTTGCGAAACGGCCAGTTGATTATTTTAGAAAGCACAACGTATCCCGGCACCACCGATGAACTCATCCAGCCCATTATTGAAAAAAAAGGATTTGTGATTGGCAATACCATTTTTTTAGCCTTTTCACCCGAACGCGTGGACCCGGGCAACACCCGGTACACAATCCGAAACACCCCCAAAATTGTGGGTGGCATTACCCCTCATTGCACCGAATTGGCCTGCAATACCTACCACCATGCGGTTGATACCACCGTGCCGGTATCGTCTGCCCGCACAGCAGAGCTCACCAAATTGTATGAGAACACGTTTCGGTCAATTAATATTGCTATGGCCAATGAAATGGCCCTAATGGCCCACAAGCTTGGGATTGATATCTGGGAAGTAATTGATGCAGCGACTACAAAGCCCTTTGGGTTTATGCCATTTTACCCCGGACCGGGACTGGGGGGGCATTGCATTCCCGTTGATCCCAGCTACTTATCGTGGAAAATGAAGTCCTTAAATTACAGCGCCCGTTTTATTGGATTGGCCGAGCAAATCAACACCAGCATGCCCCATCATGTAGTGCAGCGCATTGCCCATGCATTAAATTCGGTAAAGAAATCCCTGAATGGATCTCGTATTTTGATACTAGGGGTAGCCTACAAGCCAAACATCAATGACGGTCGTGAATCGCCGGCCCACGACATTATGACTGAGCTGGCCAATTTGGGTGCGTTGTTGGCTTATAACGATGATTATATTCCCTGTTTGGAATGGGATACATCCTACCAGTCCATTCCCATGGATACGCTTGTTTGGTCGAATTATGATGCGGTGTGTATTGTCACCAATCACCATTACTATCGTATTTCTGAGATTGTCAAAAACGCGTCCATTATTGTGGACACGCGAAACGCTACAAAGGGGCTATCCTCCCCCACTATTTTTAAACTATAGTCTTAAAAATAATGTGCATATCCTTTAAAAAGGAAATGTTGGTTATATAAGCGTTATATAGGGCTATTTTTTTGGGCAACATGACGGTGGTGTAGGCCCATTCCGGATCCGGATATGTGGCCAACATACGGGATTCATTTTTAAACAGAATGGCGGCCATATCGGTCATTCCGGGCCGTACTTGTAAAATGGAACGGTACAAACGTTCGTGGTGCTGAATGTATTTTTCCAGTTCAGGTTTGGGACCGACAAGACTCATGTCCCCTTTAATCACATTCCATAGCTGCGGCAATTTATCCAATTGATGACGTCGAATAAATCGACCGTAAGCCGTAATACGCGGGTCACTCACTGTAGTAACATCGGGATGTTTGGCTGGATTGTTGACACGCATGGACCGAAATTTATAGACCGTAAAAGGCGTGGATTTTTGCCCGATTCGCTGTTGTTTGTAAAAAATCGGCCCTTTCGACGTGCATTTGATGCCAACCGTAATAATCACCATCAGGGGGCTTAGGAAAACAAGCGCTATAATGGCTACTATGGTATCCATCAATCGCTTTCCCCCACGACCATACCAGTCATCCGACATGAGAGAATACCGTCTGATGGTACCAAGCGTTGGCAAGCGGGTACCGTGTTGCAATACAATACATCATATTGTTGGCATTCTACAAAAGTTATAGTGGCCTAACAATACACAAACCCGACTCATTTGGTATTATACATACACTATGATACAAAAAACGCACCGATTACTCATTACGGGTGGGGCTGGTTATATTGGATCGCATATTGTAATGGCATTAAAAGACACCGGGGCCTCCGTGTTGGTTGTGGACAATTTATCCACGGGATTTCGTGAAAATCTTCATTACGGCGATTGTGTGGTGCTGGATTTGGCGGATCGGGACCGCTTGAATCGCTGCTTTCACGATTTTAAACCCGATGCTGTTTTGCACATTGCCGGCAGTATTGTTGTGCCCGAAAGCGTTCGTGATCCGATCACGTATTATTACAACAACACCATGAACAGCCTGAATGTGATTGATGCTTGCCTAAACAACCGAATCGGGCATTTTCTTTTTTCTTCTACCGCAGCCGTTTATGGCATTCCCCCGGAGGGCATATGTGCCGAATCGGCGCCCCTATGCCCCATTAATCCGTATGGTCACACCAAGGCCATGACCGAGCGGATGTTGGCGGATACCGCGGAGGCCAGCTCGCTTCGTTACGTGGCGTTACGGTATTTTAACGTCGCTGGGGCGCATCCATCGTTACAACTGGGCCAGCGAATGCCCGATGCTACCCACTTAATCAAAATTATTGCCCAGGTCATTACCCAAAAACGTGCCTCCTTATCGGTGTTTGGGACAGATTACCCGACACCCGATGGTACCTGCATTCGCGATTATATTCATGTCTGTGATTTGGCGGATGCCCATGTTCGCGCATTGGATTGGCTATTATCGGGCGGAAAATCTCTGACATTAAACTGCGGCTATTCCCGCGGATTTTCGGTAAACGAGGTTATCAAAACGGCCGAAGACCTATACGGGCCGTTTCCCGTAACGGCTGCTGACCGTCGTCCGGGGGACCCCCCGCAGCTCATTGCGAATGCGGATCGCATTCGATCAACCTTGAACTGGACGCCACGCTATGATGGATTGTCCCGTATCATCCAATCGGCGGTGGAATTTGAAAAGTCGTTATTGTAACGCCCTCAAAGGGGAATAGCCGTATGATATGGGAGCGTTGATCATACAACGCTCGATCCGGTATCGTTAGCCGTGGCTGTTGCGCTAACGTTACACGAAGCTATTCACCGCATCCACAACGGCATCCAGCTGATGTGGGGTTAATTCAGCGTAAATGGGCAATGACAATACGGCGTGGGACGCCCGTTCTGATTCCGGAAAATCACCGGGTTGATACCCCAAATGGGCAAAGCATTTTTGCAAATGCAGGGATAGTGGGTAATAGATGGCGTGACCGATATCGCGTTGGATTAAATGAGCGATTAGGTCATCCCGACGATCGGTTCGAATGGTGTACTGATTATAGATCATATAATTCCCGTGTTTTTCTATGGGACATTGAGCTGTTTGAATGCGGGCGTTATACACCTGAGCGTTGCGACGACGTCCTTCGTGTTGATCATTCAAATACGGCAGTTTAACAGCTAACACAGCGGCTTGAATCGGATCCAATCGAAAATTCCCGCCAACATAATCATGATAATATTTTTGCTGAGCCCCATGGGTGCGTAGCAATCGTATTTTGTCCGCTAATACCGCATCCTGAGCCGTTACCAAACCACCGTCTCCACAACACCCCAAATTTTTACTCGGAAAAAATGAAAAGCATCCAACATCCCCTATACTACCTGCCGGACGGGCGACGCCCTCATAGTGTTGCGTAGCACCAATGGCCTGAGCGGCATCCTCAATAACATATAGCTGATGCGCTTTAGCAATCGCCATAATGGTGGTCATATCGGCCATTTGACCAAATAAATGCACGGGCATGATCGCTTTGGTATGTGGCGATATCGCATCTTCAATTTTGGTGACATCGATAATGTACGTATTGGGATCAATATCCACAAATACAGGTGTTGCACCCACGCGATGAATAGCCCCGGCCGTTGCAAAAAACGTAAAGGGGGTTGTAATAACCTCATCCCCCGATCCGATACCCAATCCCATCAACGCCAACACTAGGGCATCCGTTCCAGATGATACGCCAATAGCATGATTCACCTGACAATAGTCGACCATCATACGTTCCAACTCCAGAACTTTTGGTCCTTGAATAAATTGTTTGGATTCAAACACATCGGTTATTGCGGCCAATACCACATCTTTAATGGGCTCGTATTGTGCCTGTAAATCCAATAATGGAACACTATTTTTTTGCTCAGTTGCCATATTATTCTCCTTATTTACCCCTTCTTTTTATACCATGCCCGTTATACCAAGTTCAATTGATCCATTAAAATACGAGCAACGCGTGACGACATCGGCGTTTCAACAACATCCACCGTCGATAGAGCACGATGGGTTTCGTCTCCCAACTGTGCCTCAACATACTGGCGCCTATCATTGGGCAATTGCTGCAACACACAGGCCAGTAGTTGAATGGGTTGATTCCTGAGTGCTTCGATAGCCTCGGGGGAAATACCCAAAACGGGATCTGGTTCAGAAAATAATGTATCGGGCACCTCCTCTACCGAATCGGTATCGTGCGTGATGGCCTCATTCTCTGCATTTTTTTGATTCACCTTGGTATTAACCGTCATCAAAAAATCATTCACAACCGCATCAATATCCACCGATGAGAGATCGGCCAAACGGCTTACATCAATCGCATTTAACTGTTCCAACTCAACATCGGTAAACGATGACAAAACCGTATATTTTCGATCATCTAACAGCTCAATAATAATTTTAGCTCGGATCAAATTATCCATTATTTCGCACCATTTCTTTTAATGCACTCACCGATATCTCCAATTCTTGGGCGGCAATCGCCTTCAACTGAATAACGCGTGAAAAATTGGCCTTCGCCTTTAATTCATTAATAACATCCACGCTCACACGATTTGACCCAGCATCTGTGGCATTCGCATCATCAGGCCCGCCTTCCTCACTGGGAGCGTTTGTCAGGCGGGGCTTCGACCATTTATCGCGTACACGAGCATACATTCGAGCGGTATATCGGCCAATTTGCATTAGTATTTTTCCGACAATAATAAACATGGTTGTTATAACGGCACCGATGGCAAAAATGGGCCAAAATTCCAATAGTCGCTGGATTGTATCGCTATAATGTGATTGGGGAATATTAATTTGAGTAACGGCATCCACGCCCGTTGGGGACTCCTCCACGCGTTTCTGCAAAAAAGCGGCTTTTGAAATATGGATGGTGTCGCGATCAGCAACAAAGCCAACGGCGCCCGCAACCGCATCGGTAATTTGTTCCGCCATTGCGTCTGTCAATTCGACATCATCGAATTGCTCATCAACCACAACACTGGTAACAATTTTTTTAATATCCGGAACACCGGTACGTGAGACAGCGTTCAAATCAATCGTAACCGCTACTTTATAGGACCCCTCTGGCAATACCCCATTCAATTGATTAATGGCTTTTTTTTCTAGAACCGTTTCATAATTAAACTTCAATTGAAACCAATCCACAACGTCTTCAATTGCGGGAATAATAACTTGTCCGTTTCCAGCAGTATTGGTTGTAACGAGCCCTTTTTTTTCATTGGCGAGTTGTTTTTGGCGCATACGATCGAGAACCCCAATGGAGAGAACGCGGCCTTCTGTATCCACAACAGAAATATTTTCGGGAAGGAGGTTTTCGACCGAATTGGACACAAGCTGAACAATGGCATAGACGGTTTCGTCGTTGATATCGGCCCCGTTGCGGCGCTTAATAAGAATGGAAGCGGTCACCGGGGGTTGAGTGACGGCGAACAATTTGGTTTCGGGTATAACGATTTCAACATAGGCATAATCAACCACATCAAATTCCATAATGGATTTTTCCATTTCACCGGACAGGGCGCGTATAAGACGAATCCGTTTATCGAATTCGGTAACACCCAAGTTAGACGCTTCATCGAAAATTTCATAGCCTTTTGTTGTGCCGGAAGGCATGCCCTTAATAGCGAGCATTCGTTTGGCTTCATCAAGGTCATCTTCATCGACTTGAAGGTCGAATTGCTTTCCATTTTGAACAATATTGTAGGCGATATTTCTGTAGCTTAATTCACGCAAAATAGGGCTTATTTGACGGTTTTCGAGCTGCCGATACAAGTCAACATATTTAATTTTTCGTTTTTTCTTTTGGGGCTCTTTTTTACTGACAATAGCGGCGCTATCGAAGGTTGGGGGAGCGGATTGATTGGTGGTGGGGGGTGTGGGTGGCGTTTTTTTAAATAGGCCATAGGCGCCGTATGCAAGAACGGCAACACCGATCAGAATAATAGCCATCACGTGATAGCGTCGATTGGTACGAATGGCGGTAAGGGTGCGTTGAAGGCGGGAGGGTTGGTTGGGGGAGGGATTTACCTGAGGGTCCAGATCATCCAGCCCATTGATTGGGTCCATGAGATCATCGGCTATGGTATCATCCAGGTTTAAGTCATCGAAATCGGTATCTATGGGATTATCTTCTGCCATTTTTTTATATTACACCTAAACTGGGATCTGTTGTATTTCTTTAAACGTTTGAACGGTTGATTGGACAATGGTGGTGACCATGGAGATGGCGAGATTCAATTTGGCTGTTTCGAGTACGACTTCATCCTCGGAGACATTGCCTTTAATAAATTCATTCATGAGCGTATTGGCACGAATTTCTTGTTGGCTGACGCGTTCGAGGGATCGAATAGCATTATCGAGGAATATTTGAAGGGGGACAATATTCAGCGATTTGGGATCGGCCTGTGTGGCGGCATTAACGACACCGGCATTCACTTGTTGGGCGAGGTAATGGCGATCGACATTATGGAGGGAGATGGTATCGTGGGGTATTTTGCCCTGTTTTTTATCATTATTTTCAGATGTATGGACAATAGCGGCAGCGGCTTCTTTAAAGACGGCATTAAATTCATTGACGAGTTCGGGATTAAGGGCGTGAGCGGGGTTTATTTTTTGGAGGGCATTTACAGGGGAGTGTATGGGTAGGTTCTGGATCATTTAAGGAGCTCGAGGGTATTTTGAAACATTTGTCGTGACGATTTAAATGCGGTGGTATTGGCTTCATAGAGTAGGTTTGAGTAAGAGAGATTAACCATTTCGTCATTAAGTTCAAAATTTGGTGTACGGAGAATCCCATGTTGATCGGCGAAGACATGACCTGGGTCCAATATTTGGCCGAAGGGGGCATTGGATTCCATGATACCAGCGGCGCGAACGCCGTGTTTATCGGGGACAACCATAACGTATTTTTTACGATAGGGTTCACCGCGATCGGTCATATGAGTGGAGACATTGGCGATATTTTCGGCAATAATACGAAGGCGGTATTTTTGAACGAGCATACCATTACCGGATAGATTAAGGGCATCGATAGCGCCACTTTTTTGGGGGAAAGCGTATACAAAAAGAGCAAGAAGCAAAACACTAATTTTAAAAATCATAGGCTAGGGATCCAAAGTGGGATAGGGGTGGGCTAAAGCAATCCAATAAATAGGTTTTAATTTTTTTTGCAACAGGGCTACACGATGTGACAACAGTTTGAAACCATTGAAGAAATCCGCTCATCATACCATTTGATTGTACAAAATAAACCAAGGTTTGAAAAGGTTCATTTTGAATAAAACTCAAATCCACCAAAAAAAACGCAATCAGTCCGAAGCAGAAAAATAAAGCAACGTTTGGGGGATTAAACGCGGCAAATGGGTGCAAAAAGGACGCCAAGTTTACGCTAGTAAACGAGGAAAGCGACTGTAGAAAGGACTCCAAGTTTACGTTAGTAAACGAGGAAAGCGACTGTAGAAAGGACGCCAAGTTTACGCTAGTAAACGAGGAAAGCGACTGTAGGAAGGACGCCAAGTTTACGCTAGTAAACGAGGAAAGCGACTGTAGAAGGGGCTCCGAGTTTACGTTAGTAAACGAGGAGGTATACGAGTGCAAGTCCCTAGCGGGTGGGATTTTTTGAAGATCAAGGCACAGTGTGGTGTGAGAACCGGAGTTTACTTTAGTAAATGAGGATCGGAGGACCACACTTAACGCAGATATTCGAAAAATCCCACCCGCTAGGTTAGGCACCCTTGCCTAACGTCACCACCTTTTTGGTAATCCCTATTTTGGTGGTCAGTAGCCGAATATAGGCACTATGTTTCAAACGAATTTTAGTAGACTTAACCATCTCATCATCCACATTCACATCATTGAGCATTTCAGTGGTACCATAGAGTCGAATAGCTTCTGCGATTTCATCATCATAGCGAATGGGTCGAAAGCCTGGGGTAGAGGCATTTGCGATATTATAAGCAACGGCATTATGACGCCGATTCATATCATAGATTGCGGCTTCAAGATTAAGGGCGGTCTGATCGTAAAGAAGTGATGATGTGGCATCACCGTAGGTGGTGGCATCACCGTAGGTGGCGGCATCACCGTAGGTGGCGGCATTGCCATAGGTAGCCGTATTGCCACGAGTAGCCGGCGCATTTGCATCCTGAGCGACACACAAAAAAGAGGCCATAACCATAATGATTAGATATCTCACATTAATCTCCTATTCATACCCGACATTATTTATTCGTACTCTCCGCGCTCATTTTTTCTTTCAGTAGGTCAATAATCCGACGATGCATCCGACTCACGGTTGCTGGGGATATTTGCAACTGATCTGAAATCTCTTTCTGCGACAGGCCCTGCCAATAAAACATATCCAAAAATTGCTGTTCATTGGGACCCAATGCCTTCACAACATTGTTCAAACACCGATATTCATCAGCGGTGTTTACGGTATTTTCAAAAGAATTGGCACCATCAATCACCTGATCACTGCCGCCACTGTCCATAACAGCATCCAAAGACAAGACGTATGATGTGGTTAGTTGAGATAAAACATTGTAGGAAGACGGTGCCTCAGACCCATCAAATTGCATTTGAAACACATGCGCAACACGCTCTTTTAACCCGTTCATCATTGTTTGATGCTGGTGAGCGGCTTTGGACTTCCATTCTTTTCGGATAAAATCCAGCATTTCACCTCGAATCCGAATACTGGCATACGTTTTAAACAACACATTTTTGGATTTGTCATACCCGCGAATTGCTTTTAAAAGACCCGAAAACCCCACACTAATCAGATCATTATAATCCACAGTTGGGGGCATCTTTTTTTTTGAAAATAAAACAGCGGAAATGGCTTCAATAACATACAAGTGTTCATCAGCTATACGTTTTTCCTCATCTGTAACATGATAATTATTTTTAGAAGACACATAGAGTTCTCGCGAAAGATAATTGGGCATATCAACCGACTGCCCTTCAGGAACTGCGTTATTATCTGTCATCTAAATTCACCAGCGACAAGTCCAAAAAATTTGTGTCGGCCAAATTATTAGCAAATTGATTAATCATAAGCTGATTTATAATTTCATAATTCGTGTCTGTTTCGCCGTAAAACAACTGGTCGGATTTAAAAACATTATTCAAAAAAACGGTCTTAATAAAATAGGTTTGAAATTGACGCTTAATCCCTTCGCGATCGTCTTTATCCGGACTTTTCTCTTGGGTGGCAATATAATTCAACATATCATAGTTCATTTCCACTTGGGAAAAAACCATATTGCCCAACAAAATACCAAATATAATAACCCACGTCATGCCTATCAAATAATATCACAAATTGCCTATTTTAGCACGCTCCCTTTTAACGAGCTGCTCGTAAATTCCAAAAACAATTAAATAACATCAATGGTGGCCACCAATGCACCCGCCTCTTCCATGGCTTGTAAAATAGAAATAAGATCCTTCGTTTTGACCCCTATTTTATTCAATGCATCCACCAAGCTGGATAATGAATTATCCGGATTTACAAAATGAACCGTTGTTTTATCTTCAGATACCTCAATATCCTGCCCCCCTATTCCGGAACTACCGCCATAATCCGTAGTGCTAGAACTATCCGTAATTTTAATCGAGACGCCCCCATGCGTAATCGCAACCGGAAGCAACCGCACATTTTCCCCAATAACAACGACCCCCGATTTCGCATTAATAACCACTCTAGAGCTGGACTCAGGTGCTACTTCAATGGATTCAATTTTATGAATAATATCCACATATGCCATATCGGGTATGTTGTTTAGTGGAATTTGAATCGATGCGGCATCCAACGCCATAACCTGCTTAAATCCATTGGCCTTAAGTGCTTTAACAACTTTAGACGACATGGTGAAATTGGGATCATTTAATACCAGTATAATATTTAATTGATCATCACGCGTCACCGCCACCTCTTTTTCAACAATAGCCCCATTGGGTACACGACCGGACGTTGTTTGATTCATATAGTAGCTCACTTTACTGGATTTCTCTGATATCCCCCCTACAATAACTTGGCCTTGAGCCACCGCATATGTTTCAAAATCGGGCCCCTGCAATGGCGTCATTAGCAAGGTCCCCCCCGCCAAACTTGTTGCATCCCCTAAAGACGATACGTTCACATCAATCTTTTGACCAGGCCGGGCATACGGTGGCAAATTCATCGTTACCATAACCGACGCCACATTACGCGATTTAAAGTCTCGTTGATCCGGACTAATCCCCATTTTCTTCAGTAAATTCGTGAGGGCTTTTTCGGTAAAAACCGATCGCTGAGTATCCCCTGTATTGCGTAACCCAACCACCAGCCCATACCCAAACAATTGATTGTCTCTGGATTCCACCACCCGGGAAATATCGCGAATTTTTACGGTAGTCGCACCATACCCCACTAGACTTATCCCCATAATTAATCCTAAAATAATTCGCTTCATCAAAAAACCCAATTAAAAAAATTCGACAAAAATCCAGGTGTTTGTTTCGAATGAACCACCCCTTTGCCACGCAAAGAGATCGCAAACTGTGCAATTTGATGCGATTCGACCGAATTGGCGGCTGAAATATCATTCGGCCGAACAATCCCTGAAATCTGTATAATTTCTGAATCATTGTTGACATCCACCAATCGCTCACCATTAATAACCAAATGACCATTTGGTAGCACACGGGTAACGGTACACGAAACAATGGCCTCTACTTTACTTTTTCGTGTGGTTTGCCCCACGCCTGAATAACTGTCATTTCCACCCAGACGATAATTTTGCATCTTTCTAAGCGAATCATTCGCGTTGGCATTTAATGAATATTGATCAAAGGTATCAAAGAAATTGGCATTAATATTTGAGGATTTTCGCGTCGTTGTTCCAGCCTCTTGAACCGCTGTAGACTCCGCCGATATTCGAACCGTCACCAAATCCCCCACAGAAAATGACCGCTGATTATCAAAAACAGAACGCGTTTGAGATTTTGTCCATAAGGAATCCGCCATCATTCCATGAAATACAAAACTATAAATGATCAATGTAAACAGTATTTTTATCATGCAGTGTTCCTACCAGTATTTTATCATTTAATGCCACCCGAATGGTACGGCCAATACGACCATTGTCTAAAACAGACCCCTTTACCGTCAAGGTCACCGGCTGTTTATGGACAATAACACGCACCGACTGCCCTTTTGCAACATCAAATCGGGGTTCAATTGACCAGTCATCCAAAACACGCCCCTTCAACCCATTGCTTCGTAACTGAAACATACCCGGATCAATATGACTAATGGTTGCCGTATTCACCTGATCCAATGGAATCAACACCGCATCCATATCCGATTCATCAATAACATCGCCACGCGACATGGCATGCGTCAGGGCAATCCCTTTTGCGGATCCAGAAAAATAATACAACCGGGTTGACCGTCCAACAAAATGATCCCCGTTGTAGGCATCCAACTTCACAACCGTATCCACGGCAAACCGGACGCGCATTGGCATGGTCACAGACACCTGCGTACACGCAGGTAAGGCGCTGGAATCACGGCGATTCACGGTTAATCCCGCGATCTCAACCTTCGGATAATTTTCCCGAATGTGATTGGCCAAGGCCTCTGTCATGACATCATCAATCCCATCACAGGGCATGGTTTCCGCCAAAACCATCGGAGCAAGCAGTATCCAAGCGCAGAAAAACCACGCAATTATGAGGTCATCCCCATACCCGCTTTCAGCATTTGCTCACCAGCTTGCATTGCCTTACCCAGCAACTCCAACCCTTTTTGCGTCATAATCATTTCCATCATTTCTTTAATAATATCCACATTGGAATTCTCAATGGAAAACTGCACAACTTGCCCCGTTGCATTTCGACCAGGAATTTCCACAATGGGCTCCCCAGAAGCCGTTGTTTCTTTATAAAAATTATTACCAATATTTTTTAATCCCCCTGGATTTGAAAATCGTGACAATAATAATTGCCCAATTTCTCGGGGGACGGCATCGTTATTAACGGACGCAAAAACACGACCTTCCGCATCAACCGTTAACTGGGTTGTGTTATCGGGCAACCGAATGGGCGGATCCAGCGAATACCCGGACTGAGTGACAATATTACCGTATACATCACGCGTAAAATTTCCCGAACGAGAATATACGATATCACCATCCGGACGCCGCAACTGAAAGAATCCATTCCCACGAATAGCCCAGTCCAACTCATTATTCGTTACCTGTAAATTCCCTTCGGAAAAATCGGTAGAAATGGATTCAATACGAACCCCTGTTCCCAATTCAATGCCACGCTTCTTTTTAATGTACGGATTCATATTGTCGTCTTCCGCATAATCCATCTCCGCTTCTTGAAGAATAATGGGAAATAAGGTCGCCAATTCCACCCGAGTTTGTTTATACCCAGGGGTCTGAGCGTTGGCAATATTATTGGTAATGTTAAACATCATTTTCTGATACGTACCAAACCCTGATCGTGAAATATTAAATTGTTGAAACATGTTTCCTCCTTAGTATTTTTATTGCGGATTTGCCGCCTGAACCGCCAACGACATATTCTTCAAATACGCCTTCACCACTTTAACATTGGCTTCGTGCCCATTTTTCCACTCAGGCACCAATCCAATATACCCTTTGGTAATCGACGAATCAGCAACATACCCCTGCAAGATTTTGACGTCTGCCGGCATAATTTTATCGGGGTTTTCCCAGTCTTCTTTTGAAAAATAAAATATTTTATGGTTGAACGACTTTAAATCATGCTTCCGCCGTGGCCATTCAACCCGAAACACATCCACAACCTGATCATTCTGATAAATAACACCATCTTTTGACACATTAATGCCACCATTCGCCACGTAAATAGGCCCATTTTCACCCAAGACAGGAAAATGCTCTTCAAAGGTCACCAACCGCCCCATCTCATCCCGTTCAAACCGGCCATCTTGTGTGTAGGCTGGCCACCCGCCGGGCAACTCAATAACAAAAAAACCTTTGCCTTCGATGTAAAAATCAAGGGGCTTATTGGTTTCACGCGGGTACCCTTCCGATAACCGATAAAATAGAACCCGTTTCATACCCCGTGTCTGATTGTCATAGTAATACCCCACCCCCGATTCCTTAGCTCCTGGCAAATGCTGTATGGCGGTATACACAATGTAGGATTTCATGGCATCCATAAACCCACCCATCGATGTTGCATTTAATTTCATTACAGGATTCACAATATCATCATATTCCTCAAAAGACATTGGATTCTGCTCTGCTCCAAGCCCCCATTGCGCTATTACCATCATCCATAAAAATACATGCTTCATCATTTTTTTAACCGCTTAAAGGTTGAGCGAATACCTTTTTTTGCCTTTGCCATTCGATCCAGATAAAAAATAAACGCCAAAATTTCAGCGATTACTTTAAATAGGTTCGGTGGCACCTCGCTTTTAATTTTAAGAGATGAAAGCAATTTTGACAAGGCCGGATCTTCCACCATTGGCACATTATTTTCTTCGGCCAATTCTAGAATTTGAGTGGCGATTTTACCACGGCCACTTGCCACAATGGTGGGGGCTTTTGATGATGATTTATCGTATTTAATCGCAACAGCTTGCAAACTGCTTTGATCATCATGAGACAAATCGTGTATGCGCCGCTTAATTTTTTTTTCTAGAGATGCACGCTTTTCTAAAATCTTTTTTTTGCGACTAAGACTCATATTTCCGTCTGAATCCGTTTAACATCCGATAAATTTTGAGATGGCGCAATAAACTTTTGAATATCCACTTTTTTTCGCACCGTTTTAAATTCACTTAATCGATAATCGTGCTCCGCCAATTTTTTTATCAATTCCTGCCGAAACGCATTGGAATGATATACCGTATGATCATTATCCGCATACACCAAACACCATATATTAATTCCCATAATGGTTACAATAACCGTCACACGCCCCAACACGTCTGAATCCATACTAACAATAATTTTTTCTTGCGCGGATGGGTTGTTGGATTTCGCATCCTTAATATCTTTTGTTGTTTGTTTACGGCGCAAAATATCAATCATCACCGACGCCGCCAATGGGTTTGGAATTTGAAAATAATCATATGATTCTAATAAGCCCAAGGGTTGCTTTACCGACGGCTGGCTCAATATTTTTTGGGACGCAACATAATTGGCAATGATATCCAATCCGTTCAAATACGCACGCCATTCGGATGATGACAATGTGTTGTTTTGAATAAGCCCCTTTAAAAACCCAGACATGGCTTGAATATCTGTTAAAAACCCATCTCGATCCACCAGCAACGGGTTTGTTTTATCCGCCGTATTCATTCGTTTTAATTGCTGATTAAAATCATCAAATATAGTCAAAAACGAGCTCAACTCCGGAAAATCCGCCAGCGATTGTTGCAAGAGGCTTGCCATTTGCGAATGCCGACTCAAAAGCCCTTTCAACTGTTCCGATACGGCTTTATTGGATTCAAAAAATGCATTCAAAATCCCCGCACTATCCACCGCATTGCCCAACCCCTTGGACACCAATAACACCGCATTTTTTTTACCCAAAGCACTTTTATCGCCTTTTAATAATTTATTCACTAGGTCAAAACTATCCTCCGAAATTTCAACCCCATAAGCTGCCATTAATAACGCAATGTCATGGTTGTGATCTGTGACAGGAATATTCATTTTTGCAAGTTGCTGAATAATATCTTTGGGGGTTAATTGTTTTATTTGTGTGGAAATCTTGGGCGCAACCGCCGACGCGGGCTCTGCATTGGGGGAATCCACTGAGGCTGCCTTGCCAACATTTTTGCCCGAAATCGCATCGTTTGATACATTTCGGTTCAGTGAAAACGCCTCATCAACCCCTTTCAATGATGACGTATTGGCCGGGTTTTTACCGCTGGGCCATATTGGTAACCTGCCCCCTGATAAATTTCCTGATGCTATACCGCCCAAATGATCTCCTTATTTCAATATAATGTCGGCCACAATGATTAAAAACCATAAAGGCAAATAAAGTATCGATATAATAAATACCTTTCTTGCATGGCGTTCCAGTTGACCAACACTAACACTAACATAATACAAAAAAATACCGCCACTAGCAACGGTACCGATCCAATACACCGTACCCAAAAAGCCCGCCAAAACGGGGTACATCGACACAATAACCATCAACACTGAAAAAATAACCATCTGCCGCTTTGTTGCCGGAATACCCCCTATAGCCAATGGCAGCATCTTAAATCCGGCTGCACGATAATCGTCCAAATAAACAATCGCTAACGCATAAAAATGCGGAATTTGCCAACAGTACAACGCCAAAAAGAGTGCTATAACCGCCATATGAATAGGGGTTCCGGCCGCACACCATCCCCCGATCAACGGCAAGGCACCCGGAAGAGCCCCCACATAGGTATTCATCCAAGACACACGCTTCAAAGGCGTGTATATACCAACATATATCCCCACCGTCAGAATTGAAATCCAAAATGTTAGCACATTGATCTTAAGCGACAGTACGGATGCCACCACAAATGTAACCATCACAACCGCCCACGCTTCTTTTTTTGTCATGCACTGAACAACCAATTCACGCTGCTGCGTTCGTTTCATTGCACGATCAAAGTTTACCTCTAAAATATTATTTAAACCGCAAGCCGCGGCTGAAAATAAATAGGTAGACACCACTAAATAGCCATATATGGGGGTAATATGAATCGCCTGGGTGGCCAAAAAATACCCAATCGAAACCGTTAGAATTTGAGCACGACTGATGCCCGGTTTTGTGAAGGACCAATAGTACCGCAATTTTTTAATCATAGAATATAGTCTAATCCCCATTGACAATTTTTTACAGTTCTAGTGATAATACATGAGACTGATTATTAAATTTTGAAAGGACTTGAAAATGAACATTATCCCATTACTTTGGTATCTTGCGCCACTCGCTGCTGTGGTTGCTTTAATTACCGCCCGGTTATTTTACATTGGTGTATCCCGCGAAAGTGAGGGGACCCCGCGTATGAAAGAGATTGCCCAATATGTTAGAGAAGGCGCCATGGCCTACCTAAACCGCCAATACAAAATTATAATTTATGTGTTTGGCGTCATTTTTGTTTTGCTATTGGGAATGGCCGCTCTTGGCATTCAAAATGCATTTGTGCCCTTCATATTTTTGAGTGGTGGATTGTGGTCTGGGGTATGTGGTTATTTAGGCATGAAAACGGCTACCAATGCCAGTGCCCGTACAGCGAATGCCTGTCAAACATCCCTAAATAGCGGATTGCGTGTATCATTTCGTGCCGGTGCCATTATGGGGTTGGTTGTTGTTGGATTTGGTCTTCTGGATATCTCCGTATGGTTTTTTCTTTTAAATGTATTTTTTGATCACAATATACTGGGTATTTCAAATGGATTTTTGAAGAGTATTGGGGCCACCTACTGGTCCTCTAGTTTGATATCCCTAGATGCCTTTCAAGCATATAAATTTAATGAGTTAACCACATCTCTCTTACCTTATGGTATGGGAGCGTCTATTATGGCGTTGTTTTCCCGTGTTGGTGGCGGTATATTCACCAAAGCCGCCGACGTGGGGGCCGATTTGGTGGGAAAAGTTGAAGCGGGCATTCCTGAAGATGACCCTCGAAATCCGGCAACCATTGCGGATAATGTTGGTGACAATGTTGGGGATGTAGCCGGTATGGGCGCCGATTTATACGAATCGTATTGTGGGTCTATTTTGGCCTGCGCATCGCTTGGGGCTACATTAATGCTAGCCAATGCCCATCAATTTGGTGTGGATATTCGCCCCATTTTATCCCCTATGATTGTAGCCGGTGGCGGAATTATTTTTTCCATCCTCGGAATTTTCACAGTAAAAACGAATGAGGGCGCTGATCAAAAAAGCTTGTTGGGTTCATTGCATCGTGGTACCAACATATCCGCTGCACTCACATTGGTGTTTATTGCTTTTTTGGCCTACATTGACTTTATTTCTTGGGGTGTATTTGGTGCCGTAACTGCGGGACTTGTTTCAGGGGTCCTCATTGGCCAAGTCACCGAATATTACACGTCTGACCACTATGGTCCCACACGATCCATTGCGGACAGCTCGGTTATGGGCGGCGCAACAACCATTATTCAAGGTATTTCTGTGGGAATGTTATCTACCGGAATTACGGTTATTATTATATCCATTGGTATTATTGCCGCCTTTTTGTTTTCTGGCGGATCCCAGTCGATTGTTAGTGGTATTTATGGTATTGCATTTGCCGCTATTGGAATGCTCTCTACCTTGGGAATCACATTGGCTACAGACGCTTTTGGGCCCATTGCGGATAATGCGGGTGGAAACGCGGAAATGTCTGGCCTTGATCCATCCGTCCGTGAACGTACCGATGCCTTGGATTCTTTAGGCAATACAACCGCCGCTACCGGGAAAGGGTTTGCGATTGGATCAGCTGCATTAACCGCATTGGCTCTTATTGCAGCCTATATTGATTCCATTAAAATATGGCTGGGTCGTATTGCTCTTGATGGCATTCATCGAATAGGCGCTATTGGGTTCACAAATATTGAGCAATTAGTAAACGAATCCAAAAACATATTTTATATTCCGCATTTGGATATGTTGAAATTGATTGACATATTCCATATCAATGCCATTAATCCAAAATTTTTAATTGGTCTTTTTATTGGTGCCATGACCGCATTTGTTTTTTGTGCATTAACCATATTGGCGGTTGGTCGCGCGGCAGGGAAAATGGTCGAAGAAGTTCGTCGTCAATTTCGTGAGATTCCAGGTATTTTGGACGGTAAGGGAACCCCTGAATATGCAAAATGTGTGGAAATTGCCACCATTGGGGCTCAAAAAGAAATGATCTTACCATCCCTACTCGCCATCTTAGTCCCGATTGTGACAGGGTTTGTATTAAGTGTCGCTGGTGTATTGGGGCTATTAATTGGGGGTGTTGCAACCGGTTTTTCGTTGGCCATTATGCTCAATAATTCGGGAGGGGCTTGGGATAACGCTAAAAAATATATTGAAAAAGGTGCGCATGGTGGAAAAGGTACCAATGCCCACAAAGCTGCCGTTATTGGTGATACGGTTGGCGATCCATTCAAGGACACGGCGGGGCCATCTTTAAATATCTTATTAAAACTGATGACCATTGTGTCCGTTGTTTTTGTTGGTCTAATTTTAAAATATGGCGTAGTATTGTTTTAAGATGACCAGTAAGCAGTTATTCCCAAAATGGTTTAATTATCTCCCAATTATTGTTTTAGTTGGTCTTACACTTATTTTGGGAATAACCATTCATTTGTTTTGGTTTTGGTTTTCTCCCAAACATTTAGAAGTGGGGTATCAGCCCAAGCAACCCATTCCGTTTTCTCATGAACTCCATGTCAATCAAGTTGGAATGGATTGCCGGTACTGTCACTCCAATGTCGAGGTATCGGGTCATTCCAATATTCCTACAACCGAGACCTGTATGAATTGCCATAAAACCATTAAAGTTGACTCCCCCGCAATCAAAACATTAACCGAGTATCATAATCAGAAAAAACCCATTGATTGGGTTAAAGTCCATATGCTTCCCGATTATGTTTATTTTAACCATGCCGCTCATGTTAATTCCGGTGTATCGTGTGTTCAATGTCACGGAAATGTGAATAAAATGACCACTGTATATCAAGCGAAACCATTAAGTATGGGGTGGTGCTTAGAGTGTCATCGGGAACCTGAGAAATATTTATGGCCTAAAGAACAGGTCACTAACTTGGATTTTAGACCAGATAATCAATTAAAATTGGGGCTTCAGTTAAAAGAAACGTATAATGTGAACCCCGGAGAGGCTTGTAGTGTATGTCATCGATAGATAATAAAAGTGAATTTAAAACAACGTTGTTCTCGTCGCCTAAAACGCGTCGCGAGGCTATGAAATCCCTATCTACGGGAATGACCGTGGCGGCGTTATCGGGATGTGTATCCATACGGAAACCCAAACAAATTATTAAAACGTATACCCATGAATCAACAACAACCGTTCCTGGATTGCCCAACTATTATGCAACCAGTGCCGTTATTAATAATCGTGTTAACAGTTTATTGGCCACAACCTATGAAGGACGTCCAACCAAATTAGATGGTCATCCCGATTACCCTGAAAATAACGGTCGTTCATCGGCTCATATTCAGGCCGAAATTCAGCAACTATATGATCCCGATCGCCTTAAAACACATACATTAAATGGTGACTATGCCAATGTATTAACCATAAAAAATGTGCTGGGCAATATATCGTTGGATGACAGTACGTTATTAGTGTTGCCCAATCACCACTCAATGGTTATTGAATCACTTTTAAAATCTGTAAAAAAATCCCATGTGTTTATTGTCGATCCATTGATGAATGGAAATCAAAACAATGCCATTTATCACTTTACGGGACAACGGGGATTTTTACATTACAATTTCAAAAAAACAAAATTCATTCTTAATTTTGAATCCGATTTTTTAGGGCTCGAGTCTGAGAACATTGCATCACTTCAGTCGTACATGACCCATCAATCTGATATAATGCATGTATCCGTTTCAAGTCATTTATCGATGACGGATTCAAAAGCAGATCGTATTATAAATCAATCTCCTTCACATCAACGTGAATTTATTAAAGCATTAGCCCATCGTGTTATTACTCAATATGGCACCGAAATTGACAAAGCCATCTTAAAGACTATTAATGTCGACACAACCATGGTGGATACCAATCAATTAAATCCGTTAGTTGATTCATTACTGTCTCATAAATCAGCGGCAATTGTTATGGTGGGAGCGGCCTTTGAATCCGTTTATCACGCACTGGCCCTGGCTATTAATACCGTCTTAAAAAACAACGGCAGCACAGTTCATATTAAACCCTATTCCGATTCATCGGCTACGATCCAACCATTTAATGATACCATTGATGCAATTCGCACCGTGTTTCAAACCAACCGTATTAAAACGGTGATTTCTTTTGGAGTTGATTTGCCACGATTCATGCCCAATTTTTCGGATGTAGTTGGCAATGCATTAATTATTAATGTGTGTAATTATCGAAATGCCCTTAGCGCATTTTCTGCCATACATATTGCTGGAACTCACTTTTTAGAAGAGTGGGGATTACTCAAAAGCGATCATAATCATATATGCATTCAACAGCCTGTCATTGAACCGTTGTATCCCGATGTGCTCTCACATGCCGATGTTTTAACGGCTTTGGTGGGGTCATCGTTCACCGTTTATCAACAGGTGCAGACGTTGCTCAAATCATATAATCAATCTTTTGATCAACTAAAATCAAAAGGATTTATTGTGGGCAAATCTCTAGCATCCCTACGTATCAATAAAGCCCCCATCGCTTTTTCTGCATCAGAAACCATACGCAATGATTTAACCCTAACTGTGTCGCCATCGTACTACATGCTTGATGGACGTTATGCCAATAATGCCTGGTTGCATGAAACCCCCGACCCCATTACAAAATTAACCTGGGGCAACGCATTTATTATTAATACGGATTTTGCCAAAAAAAATCATCTTGTAACCGGTGATGTTGTAACCATTGATGTTGCTGATGCACGATTAAAAGGACCCGTTATCATTTTGCCAGGTCAAAACCGTGCAACTATTTCCATCAATTATGGGTATGGGGCTATTTACCAGACCACGTTTTCCGGTTACGGTATTTCTACCGATGGATTAGATCCGTATGGGCATTATCCCATTCAATCGGTATCTAAAACAAATGAGCATGTAACCTTAGCCGATACCCAAATGAATCATGGATTGGATGAAGAGTCGTTGGCGGCATCGGGGATTAAAGATCGTATTAAGAATATTCTTCATATTAAAACAATCGCTGAATTGGATCATGCTCATCATGATGACCATCATATTCATTCCCTCTTTAAAGAACAAGTATATACAGGTGAGCATCAGTGGGGCATGTCTATTGATTTAAACGCTTGTATCGGTTGCCATACATGCGCGGTTGCTTGTCAAGCCGAAAACAATATTCCTATTGTGGGCAAGGATGAGGTCATTAAAGGGCGTGAAATGAGTTGGATACGTATTGATCGGTATTTTATAGAAAATGACCACAATGATGTTACCATTAATTATATGCCAGTGGCCTGTGTTCATTGTGAAAATGCCCCCTGCGAACAGGTGTGTCCGGTAAATGCAACGGTTCACGATGATGAAGGTCTGAATGTAATGACATACAATCGCTGTATTGGTACGCGATACTGTGCCAATAATTGCCCTTACAAAGTGCGTCGATTTAATTTTTTTGATTGGCATCAAAAGAATCCCCAATCGGTTGAAAAAAAGCGTATTCATTTGTTCGATTATTTTCGTGAGCCATCGGCACCAACACAAAAACAATTCAACCCAGAAGTAACCATTCGTATGCGAGGGGTTATGGAAAAATGTACGTATTGTATTCAGCGTATTAGTCATGCAAAATTGCAAAAGAAATTGCACGGCACGCCTATTGATGGGCTTCAAACAGCCTGTCAGCAAAGCTGTCCTACCAATGCGATTGTATTTGGCGATATCAATCAAAAAAATCATCCATTACAGGCTGCTCGATCCAGCAAACGTCGTTACGATTTACTACAAAATGAACTCAATACAAAACCTCGAACTGTTTATTTGGCAAAAATAAAACGATCTGTTTGGAAGGAAACCCCACATGAACACCATTAATGAACAAATTCATCGCGTCCCTCTGGTTTTGGGGGACAAATCATTTAAAGATGTAACCGATGCAATAGCCAGACCAGCTGAGGCGAAAGCCCCCAAATGGTGGGTAGTTGGCGTATTATTTTCAGCATCCGTAGCCTGTATTTTATTTGCTATGATTGGGTATCTTATTTGGGACGGGGTTGGTGTTTGGGGTCTTAATAATCCGGTTGGATGGGGTTTTGCTATTGTTAACTTTGTATTTTGGGTTGGTATCGGACATGCCGGAACGCTTATATCCGCCATATTATTTCTATTTAAACAAAAATGGCGCACGTCTATTAATCGATTTGCAGAAGCCATGACTATTTTTGCCGTTATTTGCGCGGGTATTTTTCCGGGTATTCACGTTGGCCGTATTTGGTTGGCCTATTATTTATTCCCTATTCCCAATTCAATGGCCATGTGGCCCAATTTTAAAAGCGCGTTATTATGGGACGTTTTTGCGGTTAGCACGTATTTTACAGTATCCTTATTGTTTTGGTATGTGGGATTAATTCCTGATTTAGCGACATTTCGTGATCGCGCAAAAACCCGTGTAAAACGCTTGGCTTACGGTTTTTTTGCGTTAGGCTGGTCGGGCTCAAGCCGACAGTGGATTAATTACGAAAAAGCGTATTTAATTTTGGCGGCAATTGCAACACCACTGGTTCTTTCGGTTCACTCGATTGTTAGTTTTGATTTCGCAACATCCAATTTGCCCGGATGGCACACAACTATATTCCCTCCGTACTTTGTTGCTGGAGCCATTTTTTCAGGCTTTGCCATGGTATTAACCTTATTAATTATTGCTCGAAAAATATTTAATTTAGAAGATCTTGTAACCATACGCCATTTAGAAAACATGAATAAATTTATTTTAGCTACAGGAACAATGGTGGGATATGCCTATGCAATGGAATTTTTTATGGCATGGTATTCTGGAAATCAGTACGAAGCATTTGCTTTTGTTAATCGCGCTTTTGGCCCCTATGCATGGGCTTATTGGATTATGATTTCATGCAATGTTATATCCCCTCAATTTTTCTGGTTTCGATCATTACGCACCAGCATACCCGTAATGTTTATTATATCCATTTTTGTAAACATCGGCATGTGGTTCGAACGATTTGTTATCACAGTGACCTCCTTGCACCGTGATTTTTTACCCTCATCCTGGGATTATTACACACCGACCTGGGTGGATATCATGACTTTTGTTGGTAGCTTTGGATTGTTCTTCTCATTGTTCTTGTTGTTCTTAAAGTTTTTACCAATTATATCTATTGCTGAAGTAAAAGGTGTGATGGCAATTGCTGATCCACATCATTACGAATCGCATACGAAAAAAGGAGGCCAACTATGAGCATTTTTGGCTATTTATGCGAAGTAGATAATCCAAAAGACTTGTTGGATTTATCTAAAAAAGTATATCATGCCGGCTATATTAAATTTGACACCTATACACCATTTCCTGTTCATGGAATTGATAAAGCCATGGGTATTCCATTGAGCCGTGTGCCGTATTTATCGTTAATAGGGTGTTTGATTGGATTGACCGGAGCTATTGCTTTACAAGTATGGACAAATGGATTTGATTACCCCATTGCCCTCTCAGGAAAACCATTTGTAGCATTACCAGCATTTGTACCAGTAACCTTCGAATTGACCATTCTATTTACGGCTTTTTTTACGGTGTTTGGAATGTTCGCAATCAATAAATTGCCTCAATGGAATCAACCCATTTTTAATAATGAGTCTATAAAAAAAGCGACGTGTTCGGGCTTTTTTTTGGCTATTTCTTCAGATGACAAAAATTTTGATATCGAAAAAACAAAATTATTTTTAGAGAGATCAGGTGGAAAAAACATTGAAGCAATTAACCATTAAACGATTTATTATATACGGGCTTTGTCTCATTGGTTTCATGGGATGTCGCGGTTGGACAACCGAAAAGCCTCCTGTGCATCCGAACATTAATTTTGATTTTCAACCAAAAATTCGCCCGCAACGGGATCCGTTACCGATTCCCGCAAACACCGTTCCTTATGGTCACACGACAACACAAGCCCCTTTATCGGACTTCGTCATTACAGAAGATTTTATTCGAGAAGGTCAAAAAAATTACACGATTTATTGTGCAACGTGTCACACAAAAACGGGTAACGGCACCAAAAGTATTATTTCGTCTAAAGGATGGGTTGTGAGCAATATTCTGGAGGATGTCACTGCAAATAAATCGGATCAGGAATTGTATGATATTATTCAAAACGGTATTCGAACCATGCCCGGATATGGTAACAAATTAACCAATGTATCCATTTGGCAAGTTGTGCTATATGTTCGATCACTTCAAAAAATGACCCGTATAACTCCTCACGACGTATCATTAATTAAGCAAGGAAAAAACAATGACTAAAACGCTACAGCAACAATTGAAATTACTGGTTTTGGGTGGCCTTGGACTTTTAGGTATCATGTTCAGTTTGTATTACACCACTACCGCATTTTATGTATCGTATTTAGTGGTTTTTTTGTATGGTTTATCAATTAGTATTGGAGCGGCTTTTTTATTACTATTGATGCATCTTACTCGAGCCGGTTGGGGAGTCCCTGTTAAGCGTATTCCCGAACATTTTATGAGTTTCCTACCGTTATTCTCCTTGTTTCTTATTCCATTATTATTTGGATTGGATCATTTATTTATTTGGCTGAATCCTGTTGAAGTAGCCGGTGATTATTTACTCCAAAAAAAAGCGCCCTATTTAAACTTACCGTTTTTTATCATTAGAAATGCACTTTACTGCATTGTATTTTCGACCGTAGGATATTATTACTGGCGAAAATCGTTGGAGCAGGATAGTAATCCCGATGCGGCAGCGAAAATAACCGCGTCGTTACAAAAAAAATCCCCTGTCGCCATTCTTTTTTTATCATTGGCAACATCATTTATGGCCTTTGATTGGATTATGTCACTATACCCCCATTGGTTCTCCACAATATTGGGGGTTAATTTTTTTGCCGGATGCATGGTAGCCGCTTTATCCTGTACTATTTTGGGATACGATATCTATCGTTTGATGACAAAATCCACTACCTTACCCAGCAACGAGCACATGCATGAATTGTCTAAACTATTTTATGGGTTTATTATTTTTTGGAGCTACGTATCATTCTCCCAGTATTTTCTAACCTGGTATGCCAATATTCCCGAATTTACCCAATGGTATTATCCCCGATTAACGGGTGAATGGGGGACTATTTTTTATGTATTGGCTATTGGTCATTTTGTGTTACCTCTTTTTGGGTTTATGTCACGCCATGTGAAACGCCATCTGGTCGGACGATTATTTTTCAGCATTGTTATTCTTGCATTGCATTATTTAGATATTCGGTACGCTGTATGGCCCAATTTTACGACTAGCTCCCACATATCTTGGTTGGAGATTTTAATTATGATATCATTCTTGATTATTCTGACATCGTTATTGATTAATAAAATATGTCGATATGCTATTATACCAACAAACGACCCTCGATTAGAGGAATCTAAACATGTGGAGAACGCAATATGAGCCGTATGCAGTATGATAAAACCGAACCATTGTTAGCCCCTACAGTGATATCCATAACACTGACTATTGTGGCGATTTTCATTATTTCTATTGTTACCATTTACATGGTTAAAAGCGAAGTGAGCAATCAAAAAAACCGCAATAATATGAATTATGGGGTCGGATTGGATCTCCACAATCTTCGCGAATATGAGCTAAAAACATTATCCGAACAAAACGATGAAAAAGTCACAATTGATGATGCCATTTATCTTATATATCGTCATTACACTCGTTAAAATTGCGGTTGCAGATGTCCCTTATCCCCTACAAAATGTTGGGGTAGATGTCACTTTAGGAAATGTATTAAATGAGCCCATTATTCTCACCGATGATTATGATAAATTAATCAACATAGCCGATTTAATGCATGAGAAACCCACCATTATTAATTTTGTATACCTAAATTGCCCAATGCTATGTCACTTAACATTGGATGGTCTCGCTGAAGTTGCCAAAGAATCTCGCTATCGTGTTGGAAACGATTATTTAATTATTACAGTGTCCATTGATCCAAAAGAAAGTAACACCAATTTACGAACCTACAAGAAGAAATACATGGACAGTTTAGATATCCCCAATGGCTGGTTATTTTTAAAAGGTGATTCCGATACAATCCAAAAAATAACACGTTTTTTTGGATACAATTATGAGTATATTGAGCGCACCAATGATTATGCTCATCCGTCTGTTCTATTTTTCTACAAAAACGGTATTAGCAATTACATTGAAGGGGTAACCTACGAGCCCACCCATTTTGATTATTCACTTATGAATTTAAAAGACAAAAAAACCCTGCGCGAAAAAATTATTACGTACTGCTACTATTTTGATCCAAGCAAACAGACCTACTCATTGCTTATTTTTAAAATTCTTCGGATTATTAGCTTGATAACTGTGTTGATATTATTTACAATAATAGGGACTTTTATTTATAAGGAAAGACAACGGTAGTACTATGGAGATTATTCAGAATTTAACAGAAAAAGGAACGTTTTTTTTACCAAGTAACATTTCAGCTACATTGGGTGAATTTGATACACTGTTTTATTTTATATTATGGCTGTCCGTAATTTTTATGGTGGGATTGATCGGTGTTAGTGCTTGGTTTTTAATTACTAGTAAACGAAAGTCATCCGATCAACTGGCTGAAAAACAAATAACACATAACATCCCCTTGGAAATTATTTGGACAGTCGTTCCAACCCTATTGGTTCTTTTTATTTTTTGGCTCGGATTTAAGCAGTATATGTTAATGCGAAGCATCCCACCCAATGCAACCACCATTTATGTTTCCGGGAAAAAATGGTTTTGGGAATTTACTTATCCCAATGGCAAAAAAACCATTGGTGATTTGGTTGTGCCCGTCAACACACCCGTTAAGTTGATATTGAGTAGCACCGATGTTTTACATAGTTTTTATTTGCCCAATCTACGCATTAAACGCGATGTTATTCCAAACCGTTATACTGTCTTAACCATCGAGCCTGCAAAAATTGGCAACTTCCGTATATTTTGTACCGAGTATTGTGGTGACAAACATTCCAACATGTTGGCAACTCTAAAAGTTATGTCGAATGATGATTATTACGCATTTTTGAAAGCGGTTGATTTTGATGACTCGATTCCATTAAGTGAGGCAGGAAAGCAATTGTACACAAAAAAAGGATGTGTCGCCTGTCACTCCATTGATGGATCCCCCATGGTGGGCCCGACATGGAAAAATCTATACAACGCCAACCGCGTATTTACAGATGGCAGTGAACGTATTGCCGATGAAGCCTATTTAATTGAATCTATTAATTATCCGCAAGCACATATTGTTACAGGATATCAACCGGTAATGCCCTCTTATCAGGGGCTATTGGTTGATCAAGAAATTACAGCTATTATTGAATACATAAAGGAGTTATCTGATTGATGAAAAATTACATTACTGAAAAAAAAGGCCTCCTGAGTTGGTTATTTACAAAAGACCATAAGCGCATTGGTATCATGTATTTATTTTCCGTTTTTGGCGCGTTTGCTGTCGGTGGGTTTGCCGCGTTATTGGTTCGATTGGAGCTATTCACTCCCGATCAATTAATACTAACTGCCAAGCAATATAATCAATCCTTTACATTGCATGGGGCTATTATGGTATTTTTATTTATCATTCCATCGATTCCAGCAACACTTGGTAATTTTATATTGCCCTTACAGCTTGGTGCCAATGACGTCGCGTTTCCTAAGCTGAATCTGGCCAGTTTTCATGTATATATTTTGGGTGCATTGGTGTGTATTCTCAGTATTTTTATGGGGGGTATCGATACGGGTTGGACATTTTACACACCGTACTCAACAACAACCGATACCGCTGTTGTTACAATGGTTGTCGGGGCATTTATTTTGGGATTCTCTTCGATTTTAACAGGGGTTAATTTTATTGCAACCATTCATTACTTACGCGCACCAGGAATGACATGGTTTCGTATGCCTTTATTTGCATGGTCACTATATGCCACATCGATCATTCAAATTTTAGCAACCCCTGTTTTAGCCATCACATTGGTTTTATTAATTCTTGAACGTATGTGGGGCATTGGTATATTTGATCCTGCCATTGGTGGCGATCCCGTTTTGTTTCAACATTTCTTTTGGTTTTATTCCCATCCAGCAGTTTACATCATGATTCTGCCTGCCATGGGTGTTATCAGTGAGCTGGTAACCACATTTTCTAGAAAAAATATATTTGGTTACAAAGCTATCGCGATGTCGAGTATTGCTATTGCTGTTATTTCGTTTTTGGTGTGGGGACATCATATGTATACGTCCGAATCCGAGTTGGCGGCCACGTTATTTTCTATATTAACGTTTTTGGTTGCCATTCCATCTGGGGTTAAAATATTTAATTGGATTGCTACCTTGTATAAAGGGTCGATATCGTTTGAAACACCTTTTTTATATTTTCTAGGCTTCTTGTTTTTATTTGTGATTGGTGGGTTTACAGGTATTTTCTTGGGTACATTGTCAACCAATATTCATTTGCATGACACCTATTTTGTGGTGGCCCATTTTCATTATGTTATGTTTGGTGGTACGTTATACGCTTTTTTGGGTGGGTTGCATTATTGGTGGCCAAAAATGTTTGGAAAAATGTATTCTGAATACTTAGCAAAATGGGCGTTTTGGTTAATATTTATTGGGTTTAATATGACCTTTTTTGTTCAGTTTATTATGGGATCAAAAGGTATGCCACGTCGTTACTATAATTACGTGGATGAGTTTGCGATATATCATCAGATATCAACCGTTGGGTCATGGATTATTGCTATTGGTTTTATTGTGATGCTTATTTATTTGGTTAAGTCCCTTCGCAGTGGTAAAAAAGCCGATAAAAATCCCTGGGGCGCATTGACACTTGAATGGTTAACCGACTCCCCTCCACAATATCATGCATTCTCAAAAACCCCGGTTGTTACAAGTCCTCCCTATGATTATAAGGCGTCATCTCATGAGTAAACGTGCATTACCGCATTATTTCGCCAGCGAAGCTCAAGAATTTAATGCCTGCAAGGTTGGTATGTGGGCATTTATTGCACAAGAAGTATTGTTTTTTAGTGGTCTTTTTGTAGCGTATGCGGTTTATCGTTTTTACAATCCGGAGATGTTTCATTACGCCAGTTCTCTATTGGATTGGAAGCTGGGATTTATTAATACCATTTTTTTAATCATTAGTAGTTTTACAATGGTCATGGGCGTGTATCACACCCAACATGGTAATCGCAAAAAAACACTGATTAATTTGGGGGCAACGGTTGCACTGGCCACCTGTTTTTTGGTTATTAAATCGTTTGAATACCAAGCCAAATTTGCGCATGGATACTACCCAGGTATGTACTTTAATGCCGAGGGCCCTTTCGATACATTGCATATATTTTTTGGATTGTATTTTACAATTACAGGATTGCACGCATTGCATGTTTTGATTGGTATTGGATTAATTGTTTGGATAATGGCTCGTGTGGCTAAAAATACCGTTAATAGCGATTACTTCACGCCAATTGAAATGGTTGGATTATATTGGCATTTGGTCGACATTGTATGGATTTTTTTATTTCCGCTACTCTATTTATTGTGAGGTATATTTAAATGGCAAATCATGTAGTTATTCCCAAAATATATTATCAAGGAACGTTTGTAGCCTTGATTATTTTAACCGTTATTACGGTGGCTGTTTCGCGTATTGATTTAGGCGTCTTGCACACACCGGTGGCCATTTTAATCGCCCTAATTAAGGCTGGATTGGTCGGCGCTTTTTTTATGGGATTGCGTTGGGAGCGTGCTAATTTAATTTTTGTATTTGGGGCGGTCATGGCTATTGTATTATTCTTCTTGTTTACGTTTATTGATATTGAAGGCCGTGGCGCCATTACAGATATAGTTGAGCGTCCCTACAACTATAAATCGCCAGTTACTGTTACCCCTATGGATTCATCCGGAGCCCCTCATTAATTATGATTGGTAGTACTGAATTAATTGTTATTGGCTTAATTGTTTTGGTCCTTTTTGGCGCCAAATCCATCCCCAAATTTGCCAAGTCCCTGGGTGAAGCGCGAAAAGAGTTTCAAAAAGGATTAGACGAATCGGATTCATCGAAATCAAACGACCCCCCTAAAAAGTAATGGTTATACCGTTTAGAATGATACCTAAACGGGCATTTTTACAAAAAATAGGCCGTATAAAAACAATTCAAATATGAAGTTATTGATTTTAGTTGGCTGCCCCTGGGGTTGTTTGTTGATCCATCATTTTTTTAAACAACGTGCGTTTACGAGACACCATTGTTGTGGTAATGTGCAACATTGTTGCAATTTCACGCGTACTTAAGCCCTTCTTCAACAAACTATTGATCTTTTGGGTCATATTAATCCGTTTACCGGGAAGCTCCATCGGAGATGCCAATCGCGAAAATGTTCGTTTACACGTGGGGCACTTAAACCGTTTAATAACTTGCAAATCCGATGAACGAATATACGTCCCATGACTATATAGTTTATTTGTACTGCAACATATTATTTTCTCCATATTTATACTATGCCACAACGTCTCGATAGAGTCAACTCATTTTCCAGTTTTTATATAACGTCATTAATAAAAGATGCTACAGATTATTGATTGCATAGCGTCACACGGACGACTATGATTGTGTTACAAGCAAAAATACAACCATCAAAATAACCCCCAGTGCCGAGGCAATAATAGGGAGTCCATTCACGCGAGCAATGACCGAATATCGATCCAATAGGGCACGCTGATTAATGGAAACCCCACTAATACGTAAATAGGGTATCGATAAAAGATACATACCCAACGCCAGCGAGTGTGTATATATGTAACAAAGACCTTGAATACCCGCCATCGTTATGCGATTAACCATGGCATAAACCGCATCTAAAAATACAATAAACACACCCGTTATTACGCGGAGAGAGCGCCGATACAACCAAGCGGTATCCAACAAGACCCCCGGAACAAATGACGGCTTTACCATAATAAACACCACTACAGCCCCTAAAATTTTTGTCAACGATGCCATAACCACGGGTAGGTTCGTATAAATAGTTGACCATGTTTGATCAATATAAAGCCCAAACACTGCATAGTTGGGAAATACACTGTACATAACAGATGGAAACACTCCCAATCCAATACTCAGCATTCCCAAAATTCCCATCGCTATATACGGTCGAACATGTGCTTTTAAAGGAATGGTAATAACGGACGCCCCTGGTGAACGTGGCGCAAAAAAGACCCCATACAACCAGCGACACGTAACAAAAAAAATAGCCCCTACCGACGCCATTTCTAACAGTATCCATGGGCCAAATAAATGCTGTTTTTCAATCGCTAATAAAATAAGCGATTTAGATACAAAACCACCCGTAAATGGAAAAGCGGCAATCGATAATCCCCCTACAATTGCCGCAATCAACAGGCCTCTGGATTGAATAACAACCGTGGGCATATCCGATAATCGCGTCACCGACGTACGGTGAATAATAAGCCCTGCCACCATCCATAATATGGCATTATAAATCACCCCACATACCGTATGAGCCAATACCCCAGCTAATGCGAGAGGCGTTCCTAAACCCACCCCTACTAACTTAAACCCCATTTGATTAATCACACCAAATGCCAATACGCGCCGCATATTATTTTCTTGAAATCCGTACCATACCGCCAATACAGCCGTAATCACCCCAATGGTAATGAGTACATGGGTTCCCAAAAACAATCGAATGAGTACATACAACGCCGTTTTGGTTGTCACGGAACTCAAGATCACCCCACCCATTGCGGTTGATTCGGGATACGCATCCGACAGCCAGGCCGAAAACGGAAACGCCGCCGCATTCACTAAAACACCCGCCATAACCAAATAAAAGGCAACGCCTGATGGCGATAATGCCTGCATGGCCAAGGACCCCGTTGCCTGATAGTGGAGCAAAATGCCAGCCAATAAAATCAGACCACCAACTAAATGAACAATGGTGTATCGCAATGCCGCCTGATGGGCATTTTTTACACCACTAAATGCAATTAAAAAGGCTGAAGACACGGCCATAATTTCCCAAAAAACATACATCATAACCATGCTGTCGGTGTACACAACCACCAACGCCGCCCCCACATACACCAAAGCGGTTATATACTCCCGCAATTGTGCACAACCAAACACAAATGCCACAACAACAATTCCCGATAATACATACCCAAATACCTGGCTCAATGCATCAACCTGTATCATATTTATACGGGTCAATAAAAAGGAGAGGGAGAGATGTGATGATTCGTTAAGCCCCATAACCGTCACCAAACCCAATGCGGCCGCAATAATAGGTAACACACCGGCCCATCGTTTTTTGGCAAACACTGCCGTAAATATTGCCCCAATAAGGAGCCACACGCCTGGTGGAACATTAAAAATCGTGGTCATAATATGTCTCCTTTTGACGAATCACTCGGCCAATGGCCCGAGACAGGCCCCATGTTACAAACGATACAACGATAGCCAAGACACCATAAAATACCGGAAATGCATCCATTGAATACACCCCTGATTCGGCAAAATGTGAATGTCGGTGCACCATGAGTCCATCTAAACTAAACACAAGAACCGCTACCATTATCAGTATTTTTTTGAACAATTTACCCATAATAAATTCCTTGAATGAGTCGAATAATGAATGGGGCCCCCACAAAAAGCACCACCGACATTGCCGCTGTAATCACCGGTGGAACCACACATAATAAAGGTCGTTCAGCCACATCATCCATTGTCGCGGGATTCTTAAAGAATGCCCGATACACAATAGGTAAAAAATAACAGGCATTTAAAAAAGAACTTATTAAATAAACAGTAAAAATAACTGGAAAACCCGCCTCCAATGCCCCATTTACCATAAACCATTTGCTAATAAATCCACCCGTAGGCGGTAGCCCTATAACGCTCAAAGAACCAATAAAAAAAGCGCCCATTGTCCAGGGCATTTGCCGGCCAATCCCATCCAATTGAGATACGTATTTCTTTTTAGTCGCAACATAAATGGCCCCGGCACAGAAAAACAGGGTGATTTTACCAAAGGCATGCATGACAATATGTAAAACCCCACCAACAAATGCCATCGGAGTGGCCAAGCCAACGCCCATAATAATATAAGCCAGCTGTCCAATGGTGGAAAATGCCAATCGCCGTTTTAAGCTATCTTGATACAGGGCCATAAGTGACGCCACAATAACCGTAAATGCCGCAATATACACAATAACCTGCGATAAATTCACCTGATTAATCAAATCGTATCCAAAGATACCGGTTATTACACGAACAATACTAAAAACCCCCACTTTAACAACCGCTACCGCATGCAATAACGAGCTCACTGGCGTAGGCGCCACCATGGCTCCCGGCAACCATGCATGAAAAGGCATCAGCCCCGCTTTAGCAAACCCATATAAAAACATAATCATCAATACAACCAAAACAGGGAAGGGGGTTACCTCTGGCAGAATACCTGCATATGAAAATGATAACGTCCCCGTTAAGGCATATACGGCAATCATGGCGGGCAATGCCAACCCAATCGAGCCACCAAATAAATAAATCAGATATTTTCGTGCCCCTACCCGCGCCTCATCATTTTGGTGATGCCCCACCAGTGCATACGTTGATAACGATAGCATTTCGTAGAAAATATACAGGGTCAACAAATTCGCTGAAAAAGCAACCCCCATGGTAGCTCCCAACGCAATGGCAACACAGGCAAAGAATCGCGGTTGATTTTTTTCGTGCGCACCATTCAAATAGCCAACCGAATACAAAACCGTAATGCCCCATAAACTGGATGCAACCATCGCAAAAATAAGACTTAATGGATCACAAAAAAACGATACCGATATGCCCGGAAAAAACGATACCACATCCACGACATCGCGTGCCCCATACGCCATTAAATGAATAACAGACGCCACCAAGGCAATTGCGGCCACCACACTGCTAATAGCCGGACCATTTGGTTTGGATCGGGTGACGTAGATACCCATGGCCCCAATCATCGGAATAATTATGCTACAGGCAATTGCAAATCCCACTAAGCTAACCCCAACGGCAATGCCAACTTAATAAACCCGTACCAATATGAAAAAGATAATCCAAACCCCACCAACCCAATGGCCGCGACCACCAACGGAATTCGATACGCCCATGGCTCTTGAATCACCGATGGTGCTGTATTGTCGGTTTTCATGTAGAAGTACCCTTCAAAAAATCGAAAAAACAAAAAGACCGCGGTTAATGACGCGATTAGCAAAGCCACTGCGAATCCATAATAACCACTCATGAAAGCTCCCTTAATGAGCAAAAATTTAGAGAAAAACCCGGGCATTGGGGGGACCCCTATAACCGATAAACACACAATCACAAAGGCGATGGCCGTTGTCGGCAATCGTCGAAACATCATGGCCACATCTGCTATGGCATCTCCCCCCAAACAATGCCGAACAACACCCGCTACCATGACCAGGGTAACGGTCATTAGCGCATCGGCCGCAATATGATACACGGCACCAATAACCGAATCCATTTGCCCCAGAAAAATACCCCCCACCATATACCCAATCTCAGAAACAATAATGAACATAATAATTCGGGTCAAATGCCGATGATACACCACGTATAGTGTCCCCACGACAATAGCTAGCGTCGCCAACGTCATCATAATCGGCTGAACCGCCAGTATGTTTGTCATATACTCCATCGAAAACACGTAACCTACCACCCGCAACAACACGTACACACATATTTTTGTTCCCAACGGAGCCATTAAACATAATGTGGACACCGGGGCCTTTGTATACACATTGGGCATCCATCCATGAAACGGAAATAGCGCCATTTTAACAAATAATCCCACGGTTATTAATATAAATGCCGTTAAAATAGACCGCGAAAAAAATACAGTGGGCAACACATCCGCTAAATGCGCCATATTGAGTGTGCCCGTCTTAATAAACAAATACCCAACGCCAATCAAATAGAAACAGGCCCCCAATGATCCCATCAATACGTAGTTAAAGGTCGGCACATAGGCTTTTTTTCCGCCCATCGCCAACAGCGCGTACCCACTTAAAGCACACACTTCAAACAAGACATACACATTAAACACATCCCCGGTGACGGCCAAAGCAACAAACCCCGAAATCAGCAGAAAATATAAGGTATAATACACGGGATGTTTGGATGCAGGGAGCTCGTTTGGCAAGGCTTTTAAAGAAAAAATGTATGCCAGGGCGGCAACACCATGGACCATCAGCACCATGAGTGCACTAATACGATCCACTTCCAGAGCAATACCGATAGGCGGCAACCACCCTCCAAAAAAATACGACACATATTCGTCTGTAGATACGGTGCTCCATAAACCAATTGACGCAAAAACCGCTAGCGTTATTCCGGTTGCGCCAATCCATCGCATAAATCGTGGTGCGGCATACCCCACCGACCCCATAATCAGTGCCGTAAAAAAGGGGATTCCCATGGCCAAAAATGCCCACTGACTACTCATTGGGCTCCCGTAAATTGGCCAAAATATCATCTTCGTTAAAGGAGCCATAATGCGCGTATATTTTTCGGGCTAAGGCCAATCCCAACCCCAAGGTAGCCACGCCAACAACAATGGCTGTTAACATCAAAATCTGAGTCAATGGATTCGCATAATCATCCGAATAAATCCCGCCATACCCATGATGATCCAAAATCGGAATTGTCGCGCCTTCTTTAGCCCCCATTGAAATAAAAAATAAAATAATCCCGGTTTGGAATATAGCTAAGCCCATTAATTTTTTTATTAGATTTTTTTTGGATAACATCGCCCATAGTCCCATGGTCATTAGAATAATCGCAACGCTATAACTGAGTGTTGTCATAATCCCTCCTGCATGCCGCCATCCGATACCAAGCTCATGTAAATGCCATACATACCACACATTACCGTAAGCGCCACACCAATTTCAACAATCAACATACTGTGCGAACGGGCCATGGACCCAAACACCGACTCCCATACCGAATAATCCAAAAAATACCCGTTATAAACCAGCGGAACCGCACCCCAACCTGCATAAATCAGAACACCAACCGCGGCTAAAATGATCATACGTGGAATGGACAATAAACGCTTTGCAGAAGCCATTCCCATAGACATGGCCATTAAAATCAAGCCGGTACCCAAAATAACCCCTCCCTGAAACCCTCCACCCGGACTGTGATGCCCATGGGCAACAACATACAATCCAAATAGCTGAATGAAGGGCGCAATAAACCGCGCCGACAATCGAATAATCAGGCTATCGTGCGCCTGTGTATCCGACGAGTCGGATTGCGCGGGCCGATCTTTTTTTAATATCATAAAAATACCCAATAATGCAATGAGTACCACGGTGGTTTCAAGCATGGTATCCACACTTCGATAATCCGCCAATACCGTTGTTACCAAGTTGGGAACGTGTGTATCGGCGTAGGCATTTTCAATGTAATAGGTGGATACCCCCGCGTTAACCGGTGAATACGGATCCCCCCAATCGGGTAAGTCCGATACGCCCTGGAGCAATACGTATCCAAAGCCCAAACAGGCCACCAGCGCTACCAATTTGGAGGATACATCCAAGGGGTTGAAGGTAATGTTTCGGGTTGTATTAAACAACACCGCAATAAAAAACACCGTGGACACCCCTGCCCCCACCGCGGCTTCCGTAAACGCGACATCCACGGCCCCCATACCCGTCCACACCAAACACATTAAAAAACTGTAAGCCCCCAATACAATCACGGCACTCATTAAGTCACGCAACCACAATGCCACAAAGGCAACACATGGCACCAAAATCAATAACCCAACTTCAATAGCTATTAGCATGGGGGATCGTTCCGCTTCCAGGGTTTTATTTCGGACCAATGCGCCGCCTCTAGTAAGGCATGTGTGGCGGTTGGGCTACCAATAAAAATAAAATTGACAATCATAATAATTTTTATTGCGGACAAAACAACCGTTCGATCCACATGATGCGCCGATGTAATAACCATAAGGGCACAGGCCACCAACATTAAAATGGTAGACAACGTATCGCCTTTTCCAGCTGCGTTCAATCGAGTATAAAAATCGGGGAATCGCAAAATACCCACACAGGTGGATAAAAAAAACAGCAATCCTGCAATCAACAACACGCCAACAAGGGCGTTAAATACGCTATGGAGGGGACCTCCGTGGGTAACGGTTGTGCCAAATGCAACCAACCCCACCAACACCATATTAATGATCATGGGACACCTCCGCAGGCATGGTAGACACATGATGAATTTTTTTATGCTTGCGAAAATATTTGGCTGCCGCCAAAGATGCAATAAAATTCAACAGCCCATAGGCCAGTGCAATATCAATAAACATTGCCACCCGATCAAATAAAATCCCCATAATAATCAGAATGACAATGGACTTGGTACCAATAACATTAACGGCCAATAGCCGATCTATCACCGTTGGCCCCACCACAATGCGATACAGGAGTAATCCCATAAACGCCAGTAACACTAGGGCAGCAACTAAAAACAACCCCATCATGATTCATACTCCCGGTAAATGGCGCGGACTTTTTGCTCCATCTGCCCCGGCAACCCACCGGCTGCGGCATCGTTGATGGCGTATACGGTAAATTGATTTCCCACAATATCCCGCGTGATGGTACCAGGCGTTAAGGTAATCGATTGGGCCAAAACAAATTGCGGCACCTCGCCTTTAATTCCGGTTGTAAAGGTAATGTACTGGGGATTGAGCACCGCGCAAAGGTCGGTGTGAAACGCCAATTTAAACACATCTATATTGGCCAGTACCACCTGCCCCATTAACCAAACGGTGTACCATTCAAAACACAGCCACTCCTTGATTAAGATGCGTACCGACGGACGCTTGACGGTTGTGAGTGGCCCCATCCACAGCAATACGATACCAACGGATATAACACCAAGTGTCACATGAAACAAATCAAACATGCCCGACCATACCAACCAAACAAAGAACAGCAAAATAGCCGTTACCATATGATTCATATGCCTAATAGTATAAAAAGAATGGTATGATGACAAGGTCTTCTAAATCATCCTATGATACAAGCAACTATTGATGATCGGAATGCCATGACTGCGATGAATCATGGCGGGTGACATCGTATTTGGATTCTTGCAAGTACCAAAAAAAACTCACACAGGCAATAAAAGCAATTCCCCCAACAATCAGACGCCCGTAGGTGGACGTTTGCGCACCAAAGATCCCCAATAGCCCAAATCCAATCGTTAACACATACAACACCATAACGGTTTTGGGCACCGATAACCCACACTTAACCAATTGATGATGCACATGTTCCAAATCCGGATAAAAAATATTTTTGCCCCGACGCAATCGCCGCAATACGCTTAATACCATATCCATCAGCGGAATCGCAAATATAAATAATACCATCACAACAGAAATTGTGGATTTCAATACCCCCAAAATCGAAATCATCCCAAATAAATACCCCAATAAAAGCGACCCCGAATCGCCCAAAAATATTTTGGCGGGATGAAAATTGTAACGCAAAAACACCGCTGTTGCGCCAATAATCGTGCACAATAAATACGTGATCGCAATGGGTGACACCCCGATTGACACGCCAAAAAGCGCCATTGCCGTTAAACACGATACCCCCGCAGACAAGCCATCAATCCCATCAATAATATTGAACACATTAATAATAAGAAGCATCCACACCTGTGTTGCCACAAAACCGGCACCCGTATTCAAAAACGTGGTTGGCAGAGACCCCGGCCAATTAATAAACTCAATCCGAATCCCGCACATAAACATGACGGTTACCACCACCATTTGAAGGCTCAATTTAAGGTATGGATTTAATGGGAATTTATCGTCCCATACCCCAATAGCAAACATGGCAATAGCGCCCAGCAACCCCGCATTTAATGGGGTTAGCCCCGCATCGGCCACCACGCTGTAGCTGATAATAATCCCCATAATAATCCCCAATCCCCCCAATACGGGAACGGGATGCCGATGCTGATTTCGACCGGCAGGCTGATCATACCAGTTGTATTTGTGCGATAACCATATGGCAAAACGCACACTAAATACGGTCATCACACCACTCATTACACACAAAATAAGATAGGTCATTGAAGTCCCAAATCCTGCTTAATGGCCTGAAGCCGCTGATTCGCCATATCCCGTACTACCACGGTGTGGGATTGCATGATCTGATCCAATGTATGGGGTGCCTTTATGTAATTCTCAAATGCCTGACCGTATGATTGAAAATAGGTGGTGTAGGCCGTAAAAAGAGCTTCTTTTGCTTGCCCAAACCCAATGCGACCCGATTCGTAATCGGCTTTTAATGCGGCCTGAGCGGATTCGGGTGCCACATGGGTAAATAATTGATACACCAAACAGGTTGTCCAATCGAGAGGGGTGCCCAATGGCATGGATGCCGTTTTAATTTTGGCAATGCGTTTTTTAAGATCCGGGGGCGGCGCAAATAGTGGCAGGGTATTGTTGTAATTTTTGCTCATTTTTTGGCCGTCAATTCCGGGAATTACCTCGGCTTTATCGGGAATAATGGGTTGGGGAATGGGCAGGGGGGTTTTTAGGTGTCGATTGAGTTGCTTGGCCAATTCCACCGCAATTTCTACATGCTGCTTTTGATCCGCACCTGCCGGTACATGCGTGGTCCCAAACAGCAGTATGTCGGCCGCCATTAATACCGGATACGAAAATAATCCGTGATTAATGCCCCGATCCGGATCAGTATGTGATGCCGTGTTTGCGGCCACTAGCGATTTGTAGGCATGCGCCCGATTTAAAAGCCCCTTCGGGCAGACACAGCTGAGTATCCAATACAATTCAAAAATGGCGGCAATGTCGGATTGAAAATAGAAATAACACTGCGGTACATCGGTGAAAAAAGCCAACCATGTCGCCGCGATGGTTCGTCGAAATTGCTGCAGCTGCTGCGGATTGTTTAGCGTGGTTAATGCGTGGGCATCGGCTATGAAAAATAGCTTTGGATGATCTGGGTTAGCCTGCGCTAACGTTCGTGCAGGTAATATCGCCCCCAAATAATTGCCCAAATGCGGGTCGCCGGTTGGTTTAATGCCTGTTAATATCACACGCGTTGCCATGATTGTTATTTAATCACGTGGATGGGGGTTGATACAATGTGCATTTTGGCGAGCGCTGCACATTGCGTACAAAAAAAATTAAATATATTAATATTGATGTATTTTTAATTTATAAAATATCTTTTTATTTTTTAATCCCTCAAAAGACCTTCCCTATACACCACCCGTCAATTATGCTACTCTTATAGTCTGGAGTACTAATATGACAACACAATTAAACCATCGTTTACCTTATTTACACACCCAAGACCCCGAAATTCACACGTTAATTGAACAAGAATGGGATCGTCAGCAACATAGTATTGAATTAATCGCCTCCGAAAACATCACCTCCTTAGCCGTCATGAACGCTCAAGGCTCCTGCTTAACCAACAAATACGCCGAGGGATTACCCGGCAAACGCTACTACGGGGGCTGTGAACACGTTGACGGTATTGAACGCCTGGCCATCGAACGGGTTTGCACCCTATTTAACGCCACTTACGCCAATGTTCAGCCCCATTCCGGTGCTCAAGCCAATGTAGCGGTATTTACAGCCTTACTCAACCCCGGCGACACCATTATGGGGATGGATTTATCGCAAGGCGGGCATTTAACCCACGGGTCTCCCGTAAATTTCTCAGGAAAATTTTATACCGTTGTGCCCTATGGGATTAATCGCGATACCGAGGAATTGGACATGGCTGAATTCGCTCGATTAGCCGAGACGCATCGCCCCAAACTCATTATTGGTGGCGCATCCGCTTATCCCCGAATCATTGATTTTGAAGCAATGGCCGCCATCGCTAAATCGGTTGGGGCCTATTTTATGGTCGACATGGCGCACATCGCCGGATTGGTCGCCAGTGGCCACCACCCATCGCCCGTTCCCCATGCCGATGTTGTCACATCCACCACCCACAAATCACTCCGTGGTCCCCGGGGCGGCATTATTTTAACCAACAATCCGGACATGATTCAAAAAATCAACAAGTCTGTGTTTCCGGGCAATCAAGGCGGGCCGCTCATGCATGTGATTGCCGCCAAAGCGGTTTCGTTTAAAGAAGCCCTAACCCCCGAATTTAAAACCTACCAAGGCAACGTTGTAGCCAATTCACAAGCCATGGCCAAGCGATTTGTATCCCACGGATTTAAAGTGTTAACCAACGGATCCGATAACCATTTAAATTTAGTAGACTTTCGCCCGCAAGGCTTAACCGGTAAATTTGCCGAAGCCGTATTGGATAGCGTCCACATTACGGCCAACAAAAACGCCGTTCCCTTTGATACCGAAAGCCCCTTTGTTACATCGGGAATGCGGTTTGGAACACCGGCGATTACAACCCGTGGATTTACCACCAGCGATGTTGACACCGTTGTGGATATTATTCATATGGTCTTGCAGGACCCCGAAAACCCCGCCGTATTAGACAACGCCCGTGCTATGGTGACAACACTCTGCACCAAGCATCCCATTTACCCCAACCGTTAATGACCATTGGCTGTTTTGGTCCCAAGGGCACCTTTACCGATTACGCCTATCAGCAAGCCGCCCCATTACGCGATTGTAGCCATCTGCCCGTTCACCTATTTCATACCTTCCCCACATTGTTTGAGGCCTTGGCCAGCGACACCGTTTCGGGTATTTTTTCCCCCATTGAAAACGTCATCGAAGGCCCCGTGAATCCCGTATTGGATGCCTTGGTGGATTACGAGGATTTGGCCATTACCGCATCGTATACCATGCCCATTCACCAAAGCTTAATCAGCTGTAACCCCACGCTTCAGATAACCGATATCACCGATATCATATCCATGCCCCACGCCATTGCGCAGTGCCATGGCTTTATTCATCGCCATTTTCCCCATGCCACCGTGCATCATTCGTCATCCACCGCCGCCGCATTGACCCGATTAACCGATTTGCAATTACCGATTGCCACAACAGCCCTTATTGGCCACAAAGGCTTGTGCGATTACCATGATTGTGTGGTTATTCACGACGCCATTCACGATCATAATCACAATGCCACGGAATTTGGCTTTATTGAAAAAATAACGGCGCCCCCGTCATCCCCCATCGATATGGATGTCCGGGCCATGGTTGCGTTTTCAACGCCCCACGATCAACCCGGCAGCTTGGTAGGTGCACTAACACTGTTTCACAACTATAATATGAACATGACCAAAATATTATCGCGTCCCAACAAAAATCGGCCCGGGGCGTATATTTTTTATGTAGAATTTTCGATGGCAGGCCACACCATTGCGGATCGCGATGGCCTATGCCGTGAGCTTAAAGCCGCATCGCTGTTTTTTCGATTCTTGGGCCATTACGGACGGTATCACCTGCATGATTAACCCCCGCATACTCCGTGACACCCCCGAGGTGGTTGAAGCCGCATTAACGAACCGAAACGCCGATGTATCGTTACTCCACCAACTGCAGGACCTGGACGCTACCTGGCGTCGGGAAAATCAGGCCCTAGACGCCTTAAAAGCCGAACGCAACCAGTCGGTTCCCAAAGGAGCCCCCACCCCCCACCAACGGGAGGCCTTGGCCAACCTATCGGCCACCATTAAAACCCGTCAACAACAGGTCAATGACCTCGACGAGGCCCGACGGGCATTGGCCATGCAAATCCCCAATATTCTAACGCCCGATGTACCCATTGGGCCGGACGACCGCCATAATCGCGTGATTCGTACCGTTGGAACCCCGCAACAACGGGATTTCCCCCCCAAGTCTCACGACGAATTGGCCACGCATTTGGGCATCATTGACTTTGATCGGGCCGCCAAAATTGCCGGATCCCGGTTCGCCATTTTTAAGGGATTGGGGGCCCGGCTGGAACGTGCTATTGCCACCTTTATGCTCAATACCCATGTCAACGACTTTGGGTACTGCGAACTATCCCCCCCCGTACTCATTAATACCGCGGCCCTACAAGGCACCGGTCAGCTACCCAAGTTCAAAGACGATCAATACCACGTGGACAACGATTACTGGCTAAGCCCCACCGCCGAGGTGCAATTAACCAACTTCCATGCCAATGAAATCCTATCAGCCGCCGACCTCCCCCTCAAATACTGCGCGTTTACCCCCTGCTTTCGCAAAGAGGCGGGATCCTACGGCACCGATATGAAAGGCCTGATTCGATTGCATCAATTTAACAAGGTGGAGCTGGTCCAACTGGTCACCCCGGAGACCTCCAATGACCACTTGATGACCCTATTATCCCACGCTGAAACCATTTTACAACGGCTGGAGTTGCCCTACCGGGTGGTGGCACTGTGTAGCGGGGATACCGGGTTTTCCGCCGCCCAAACATTTGACTTGGAAGTCTGGTTGCCCGCCCAAAATCAGTACCGCGAAATATCATCCTGCTCCAATTTCCTTGACTTTCAAGCGATTCGATCGAAAATACGGTATAGACATGCCGATGGATCGGTCCGTTACCTGCATACCTTGAATGGGTCGGGCCTAGCCGTGGGTCGAACAATGGCGGCGATTCTTGAGAATTATCAGGATGCATCCGGCAATGTCTACATACCCAACGCATTGCAAGGGTATATGGAATTGGAGGTCATCACACATGAATCATAACTGTCTTCACTTTTTTAAAGCACTCGCTAATGAAGATCGCTTAAAAATTGTACAACTACTACACACCCACAATGAAATGTGCGCTCAAGATATTGAGAAGCATTTTTTCTTACAACAATCCACAACATCCCATCATTTAAATACCCTACGTCGTGCGGGTATTGTCAAAGCCTATAAGAAAGGACGTCACGTGTTTTATTCCATTCATTATCACTCATTTATGGCATTGATTGAGGATGCTAAGACGCTGGTATCGCAATGACCGGATTACTTCCAAAAAAACAACAGCAATACGATCGATTTGTCGCCACGATTGAGCGTGTGTTGCCCCATTTGGAGGATGATGATCGTAAGGTCGTCTCCACCTTAATTTTGCTGGCCTTGAAATTGGAGGGGATTGTAGGAAAAACCTTATCGGAGGACGATTTGAAACTGGTGCATGCGCTACACGATATGGTGATGAAGGACGATGATCAGCGTGAAGCCGCATTGAACATCATCCACAATATGAAACGCAAAACCGCCTAATACAGACGGTTCAGATGCTGCCACATTGATTTTGCCACAACAGCATTGCCATGATGGGAGGGGCGTACCAACACAAAATGGCCTTTAATGGAGCCAAAAACAACCGCCATATCCCCTATAAAATCCAATATCTTATGGCGCACCATCTCATCCGGAAATCGCGGTTCATTCATATAACCGGTATCCGTTATGATCAAGGCATTCCCCAAATTACCCCCTTGAGCCAACCCTTTCTCGCGCAACATCTCCAATTCATCCGTAAAGCCATACGTTCGCGCCGACGCAATCTCGCGCTGATACGCATCCAAGGAATGAATGTAGTGATACGCAACCGTTTGGACCCATCGGCTTGGGTAGGACACAATCGCATCAATACGCAGACCATCGTAGGGAAAGGCGTGATACTCCGAGCGGTGCGACCGCCAGCCCATGTCCGCTTTGACACAGTACTCCGGACGCACATCCTCTTCCGGAGCGTCCACACACAACGGCAACAAAGCGGCTATAAAGCCCCGAGAACTGCCATCCAATATCGGAAATTCGTCGTGACTCAGCGTAACATCAATATTGGTTAGCGATAGCGCATAACAGGCCGACAAAAAATGCTCCGGTGTATTAATGGTTGTCACACCGTTGGTTACTTGGGTAGCCCGCTCAGTGCCATCCACCAAGGCGTCCACCGTTATATCAACAACGTCGTGATTGTAAATAAACCGAATACCTTCTTTCGACGAAGGCGCAATCGTTATAACCACTAAGTTCCCCGAATGCAAGGCCTCGCCAGTGAGTGTAACGGATTTAGAAATGGTTTTCATACAAGCATACAGAATATCGTCCCCACCTTAGATATCACCGATCTACAATGGGGGCATCCACACTATCGTAATGTTCTTTGGTTACAAACTTTGTTAAGCTCATTCCATCATTGTCGTGTGCTTTAAACGCATAGCGTAACTGGAGTCCCTTGCTGGTTTCACGAGGATATGTACACTTGCTAAGCTCCGATTCATCAATCGATACGCGCTTTCGCTTTCGCACATTATAAAATACGACTGCCATATTTACCTCCAGTAATTGTAGAATTTATGGTACCACTTTTGAAAGTTGGTTTCAACACTTTACCATTCCAAGCTGCCGGATTGGTATTCACGGACCGTCCCTTCAAAAAAGTTCGTTTCAATCATATTGTTCTGAGTAAATTCATCCAACCATGGAAAGGGATTGCTGACATTAAACGCCGGCTCCAACCCAATTGCTGACAAACGCATGTCCCCAATAAAGCGAATATAGTCGGTTAACATAACGGGTGTAATGCCCAAAATGCCATCCCCAATACAGGAAATACCCCATTCAATCTCCATATCCACCGCATCCAGAATATTGCGGCGAATCTGCGCCTGCAAGGGCGCTGTCCACACCTCCGGCTGCTCCTGTCTAATGGTATTGATAATGTTCACAAACAATCGAACATGCAAATCCTCGTCTCGATTAATGAATTGAATCATCTCTTTACTGCCCGGCATTTTGTTGTGGCGACCAAAGTTGTAAAACACCAAGAAGGCACTAAAAAAGAAGATGCCCTCAAAAATCAAGTTGGTGGAACAGGCCTCAACAAACTCCTGAGCGCCTTCTAGGGATTTGGTGGAAAAATCAGGACGATTAATCCGATACATGGACTCCAACACACGCTTATTTTTGTAAAACAAATGCTTGTCTTTGCGGTATAAGCCATACACCAACTCCGGATCCAAGCCGACCGCCTCAACCATGCATGAATAACTATCCACATGCAAACACTCTTCGTAAATTTGCCGCGCAATCGCCAATACCACTTCCGGCGATGTAATGTGCGGCTTGATAACCTCCGACAAAGAATTGACCAATAAGCCATCCAAATTGGAGGCAAAGGCCAGGGCACGCAAAAAACACTCCCGCTCCTGTCCTGTTAAGGCATTCCCCTCCCATTGCTCTTTATCTTTTTGAAACGATATCTCTTCAGCTACCCAGTTATTTTTTTGCATGCCCTTAAAAATATCCCGGGCCCAGGGGTGCTTCAACGGGGATGCCTGAAGCAATCCATCATCATACCCATTAATAATGCGACGCTTATTGATAATGTGCTGATTGGACATTTCAGCCACCTCACTAAACTCACCTTGAAACATTTTATTACCGACTGGCATTTATACCACGCTCCTTACGCTATAGTGATCACTATGATCCAAACCCATGGTACGCCCACACACAAACGACCACAAGAACTGTACTCATACACTAACTATACCGAGCAACAGCCTTCATTTCAAGATTTTTTTTGCCAATCTGTTGATGCCTATATGGGTTAAATATCCAAATTCAATCCCAACACACCATTCAATTCCTTTGATACCTCCACAGCCAATACACTGGGTATTTTTTTTAGAAAAAATGCTTTAACAACGTCATCCTTATCGGGATTGAAACACTTGTTTTTCACCAAATACGCATAGGCCGACTTGATGACTTTATCCGATGCCCGAAAGGTTGTATTCTGAATACTTTGCTTAATATCTGAAATAAATTGCTCATCCGATGTTGGTTTATCCGCTTCCATACGGGTAATAATAATCGAAATTCACGTGAAAAACAAACCCCCGCTGCCGGTTTTACGGACGAGAGGGCCCCAGCGACACCCGAATACCCGCTGATGAACCGAACATATCACGGGCCAATGACTCCACAGTCGATTTTTGAATGCCCCGCAAAGCGGTTTGGAGATCATCCATCGTTCGCATATTGGTTTGATAGATTAACTGGCGTCCCAACCAATTTGCCCATGCGGACGACCCCTCCATTTGAATAATGGTTTGGCCTTTTAGTTGGCAATACGTGCGGTTAAATTCATCATCATCGATACCATGTTGGCATAATCGATCCAATTCATGGTCAATGCATGCTTCGGCCTGCGCCACATTGGCCACCGAGGTCCCGGCATAAATAATCACCGACCCCGTTGTCTTATACCGCGTTGCAGAACAATAAATAGCATAGGCTAAGCCCTTGGTTTCACGCACGGACTGAAACAACCGCGAACTCATAGACCCCCCCAATAACGTGGCCAACATAGTCACCGCATAGGCATTGGGATCCCGATACGCGGCGCCCTTAAATCCATAAGCGGTATGCATCTGTTCCAAATCTTTTTCAACATGTCGCCGCAAATTGCCTTTTGGCGCGGTTAGCCTCACTACCGGATCAATGGCTGTCCTGCAACGGGATAAAATACGATCTTGAGCGGATTTGATGATATCCATCACCTGCGTCAGTGGCTGGTGAAAAGCCCCCGCTACCACACATTTAATCCGCCCAGGCACAAAATAATGGGCATAATGCTGCTTAATCGCATCCGATGTACAGGCCGCAACCGTCTCTGCGGTTCCCAAAATAGGCCGCCCCAAATAATGATCGGGAAACATATCGGCCTGCAATACATCCATAATCTTTTCATCAGGGGTATCATCGTACATATGAATTTCTTCGGTAATGATACCTTTTTCTAGGGCCACACTCGCGGCATCATGCACCGAATCAAATACCGCATCGAATAAAATCGCCACCCCTTCCGGCAGGGACTCTGGCAACACGGTAATGTAATAGCACGTGAGTTCCTTGGTGGTGTAAGCATTCACATACCCCCCCAAATCATCCACCGCCTTGGTAATTTCGTAAGCCGATCGTTTATGCGTCCCCCGAAAACACATGTGCTCCAAAAAATGGGAGATCCCCCCCACATGGGTTGGCTCATCTACCAACCCCACATCCAAAAACACCGATACCGTTACCGATGCTGCCGATGGCAACGGCGCCACAAGGGTATCAATACCCCCGTGGCAAAAATGGGTGGGCTGGACCGGGGACATGCCCTAGTCCAGTACGCGAGTGACGTTGACGCGACCTTGCCGATCAATCTCCAATACTTTCACCTTCACCGGATCCCCTACACGAAAGTAATCTTCGACTTTATTAACACGCTCTTCTGCAATTTTGGAAATGTGCAACAACGCCTCTTTTCCAGGCAATAATTCCACAAAGGCACCAAAATTCATGATTTTCACCACACGACCATTGTACACCTCCCCTTTTTCAACATCTTTAAGCAATTCCAGAATAATGCGACGGGCATGAGCAATAATATCACCGTTTTTACCGGCAATACTCACCTCGCCTTTGTCGCCATCTACCACGTACACAACCGCCTTGGTATCTTCTTCAATTTTTCGAATTTGCTTACCGCCCGGGCCAATTAACATACCCACTTTATCGGGTTTAATATAAATGGTTTCTACTTTCGGGGCACGATCCGTAAGTGTCGCACGCGGTGCTGCCAACACCTGATTCATTTTATTCAAAATATGATGACGCCCCTCTTTGGCCTGGGCTAAAGCATCCACCAAAATATCTCGGGACAATCCTTCAATTTTTATATCCAACTGCAACGCCGTAATTCCGTCGGCAGTACCCGCCACTTTGAAGTCCATATCCCCGTAGTGGTCTTCCAATCCTTGAATATCGGACAAAATGGTGTAATTACCGGCATCATCCATTAATAGTCCCATTGCAATACCCGATACCGGGGCCTTAATGGGGACACCACTGGCCATTAAACACAGACTACCGGAACACACCGAAGCCATTGAGGAGGAGCCGTTGGATTCCAGTATCTCCGATACCAATCGAATCACATACGGAAACGTCTCCCGTGAAGGAATCATTGGGGCCAACGCCCGTTGCGCCAACTCACCATGCCCCAATTCACGCCGACCGGTTCGCAAAAATCCACACTCTCCCACCGAAAATGGGGGGAAATTGTAGTGAAAATAAAAGGATTCCGATACCTGTTCACCAAACACATCGGAGTTTTGCTCGTCTCCATCGGTTCCCAATGTCACAATACCCAAGCTTTGGGTTTCCCCACGGGTAAATAAACTGGATCCATGGACGGCAGGCAATACATCCAAGGCAATGGTGATGTCGCGAATATCGGTGGTTTTTCGCCCATCCGGACGAATTTTTTGTTCAATAATTGATTGGCGAATTTGGGATTTTTTTATACCCTGAAATACCTGGGCAACAACCGCGTTGTGGTCATCATCGTCCGCTATGGAAAACGCGGCCATAACCGATTCCTCGCAGTCCAACAAAAATTGTTCAATAACATGCTTGTTGCCACTTTTCAGATTATCCGCAATACGCGTGCCCAAAAAATCGGTTATTTTTTGATTCAAATCCCCGTGATCAGCGGGTTCAGGCAACACGTATTTGGTTGGAGACACCTGATTCACCAATGCCTGCTGCAAATCAATGCTGGCCTTAATGCCGTCATGACCACACTCAATTGCATCAATGATACGCTCTTCCGATACCTCATTTGCCCCCGACTCAATCATGAGCACCGCATCTTTTGTACCCGCAATAACCATGTGTAAGGATGAATCCGACATGGCCTCTACCGTTGGATTAACCGTTAACGAACCCGCCACATCACCCACCAAGGCCGCGCCAATTAGGGCATTGCAGGGAATATTCGATACCGCTAATGCCGCTGAAGCCGCAATAATAGCCAGATGATCAATCGGAAACCCATCATCCATTGATAACAACGTCACAATAATTTGCACATCATGATAAAACCCTTTGGGAAAACAAGGGCGCAAGGGTCGGTCAATTAACCGAGACATAAGCGTTGCGTTTTTAGACGGACGTGCCTCACGCTTAATGTAGCCACCGGCAAACTTGCCAACCGCATAATATTTCTCAACAAATTCCACGGTCAATGGAAAAAAGTCCGCATCCGGACGGGGGGTTTTGGACATGGTTGCTGTTGCTAATAAAACGGTTTCCCCACACCGTAATACAACCGCCCCATTCGCTTGGCGCGCCATAACCCCCGTTTGCAATATAATGTCTCGCCCCGCTATTGTTTGTTTTACTTCATACATTCTTAATATTCCTTAACGCGTTATTTATGTGGCTATTTTTAAATCCAATTCCTTGGATACCCGAATATACTCATCATAATTGTGACGCCTTAAGTACGTTAATAACCGACGACGACGACTGACCAGATTCAATAGCCCTCGGCGCGAGTGATTGTCTTTTTTATGCGCCTTCAAATGCGACACCAAATCGTTAATTCGCTTGGTTAAAATAGCAATTTGGACTTGGGATGAGCCCGTATCTGTTTCATGAATTTTAAATTCACCAATAATTGTTGATTTATTATTTTTCAAACTTTCTTCTTGCAATACGTTTGACATAGTATCCTCCTGTTTTTTTTTATATATTACCATAGCGAGCAACGTCTTACCAACCGATGTTTTTTGAATCCACCGCATACCCTTACGGACATTCCGGAATAATGCATGGTGTTTCACCTCATTTTGCGTTATTATACCCATCATGACTGTGACGTATTCGCCCTTGACTACTGAGCCAAAAATTCTTGAAAAATGGGCGACACTACCCCTGCCTTCTCGGGATAATGCCCCTAAAAAATATATTTTAGAAATGTTTCCGTACCCCTCGGGGCACTTACACATGGGGCATGTACGCAATTACACCATTGGGGATGTTCAAGCGCGTTATTATCGCATGGCCGGCTTTGATGTGATTCACCCCATTGGATTTGATAGCTTTGGTCTTCCCGCTGAAAATGCCGCAATTACCCACGGCATCAATCCCCTCGAATGGACCGAAAAAAACATCGCCCACATGCGCAATCAACTGCAGCGATTGGGCTTGGGCTACGATTGGTGGCGCGAAGTGTCCACATCCCGCCCATCGTACTACCACTGGAATCAATGGCTTTTTAAAAAATTCTATGAAAAAGGATTGGTGTACCGCAAAAGCGGGTATGTTAATTGGGATCCGGTTGATCAAACCGTATTGGCCAATGAGCAGGTCATTGACGGGAAAGGCTGGCGGTCAGGCGCTCCTGTCGAGCAAAAATACATTGATCAGTGGTATATTCGCATTACCGATTATGCCGAGGAACTACTGCGGGATTTGGACACACTCACCGAATGGCCCGATCGGGTTAAAAATATGCAACGGCAATGGATTGGAAAATCCGAGGGAACAACCGTGTATTTTACGCCCTTGTTTGATCCTGACGCCGAAACCACCGCGGTATTCACCACCCGTCCCGATACCTTAATGGGGGTATCGTATGTCGCTGTGGCCCCCGAGCATCCGTTTGTGATGACCTATTTGACCAAGTCCCCCAACCGTGAGGCCTGCATGGCCTATATTCAGTCGGTTCTGGCCGAACCGTTATCGGAACGGGGCGATGCCTCAACCCCCAAAACCGGTATCGATACCGGTTTGCGCCTGGCTCATCCCATTACCGGTGAATCGGTGCCTTTGTGGATTGCGAATTATGTATTAATGGATTACGGAACGGGTGCTGTTATGGGAGTGCCTGCGCATGATGATCGGGATTACGCCTTTGCCACAGCGTATGATTTACCTATTATTCCGGTGATTCAGGATCCCGACACCCCGCACACAGCGGCCTCGGCCTATACCGGACCGGGTATTTTGGTGCAATCGGGGGCCTTCAATGGCTTGACCACGGATGCGGCAAAAACGGCCATTAGTCAGACCCTGGTATCATCGGGGAAGGGAACCATTAAACCGTATTATCGATTGCGCGACTGGCTAATTTCACGACAACGGTATTGGGGCACACCGATCCCCATACTCTATGATGAACAGGGTACCCCTCAGGCAGTAGACGATGGGGATTTGCCCGTGACATTACCCACCGATTGTGTGTTTGATGGTGTGGGCAACCCCCTTGAGAAATCCGAAGATTTTGGTTATGTGATCCGGGATGGTCGGCGGTACCGTCGCGAAACCGACACGATGGACACCTTTTTTGATTCATCGTGGTATTTTTATCGATATAGTGACCCAACTAATGCGGATGCCCCCTTTGATCCCACTATCGTGGATGCGTGCTTGCCAGTGGATGTGTATATTGGCGGGATTGAACACGCCTGTTTGCATTTGTTGTATGCGCGATTTTTTACCAAAGTGCTTCGGGATTTGGGGTTGTGTCGGGTGTCCGAACCCTTTAAACGGCTGGTTTGTCAGGGAATGGTGCTGTATGAGGGGGCAAAAATGTCCAAATCACTGGGAAACACGGTGGATCCGGCGCATATTATTGATGAATACGGCGCCGATACAGCCCGTCTGTTCATTTTATTTGGGGCCCCTGTCGAACGGGATTTGGATTGGTCTGACACGGGCGTTGAGGGCTCATTTCGATTTTTAAAACGCTTTTTTACGGCAACCGTTCATTGGGATCAAAAACCGGTTGAGGCAGCCGATGCGGCCGACTTGCAGCGCGCCTTGCACAAAACCATTCAAAAAATGACACACGATATTGAGCGGTTTCAGTTTAATACCGCCATCAGTGCCTTAATGGAACTGGTGAATGCGATTCAAAAAATAGGGAGTAGCCTTGCGGTTGCCCAAACCATGGCGCGATTGATTGCCCCCTTTGCCCCCTTCATTGCCGAAACCTGTTGGACACATTTGGGTGGCGAAGGCAGTGTTCACGATCAATCTTGGCCCACCTACAGCGATGAATGGCTTACCGCAGACTCATATCCGTTAGTCATTCAAATTAATGGCAAGCGACGCGGTGATATTCAGGTGCCTACCGATTTACCCGAAGCAGAGGCTGTGGATTTAGCACGAAACGCCGTAGCTATTCAGCCCCACTTAATCAATAAAACGATTCGAAAAACCATTTTTGTCAAAGACCGATTGGTCAATTTTGTAGTAAACTAATTTGAGGTGTATATATGTTTAAAAAAGTATTAATAGCCAATCGGGGTGAAATTGCCATTCGCGTTATTCGGGCTTGCCGGGAATTATCCATTAAAACGGTGGCCGTATTTTCATCAGCGGACGCCATGAGTTTGCACGTCAAAATGGCGGATGAATCCGTTTGCATTGGCCCCCCATCACCTAAGGACAGTTATTTGAACATTAAAGCGATTATATCGGCAGCGGAATTAACGGGTGCCGAAGCCATCCACCCCGGGTATGGGTTTTTAGCGGAAAACCATGTGTTTTCGCAGATGTGCGCGGATCATAATATTGTATTTATTGGTGCTACCCCGCTGAATATTCAGCGGATGGGCGATAAAAATTCAGCGCGGGATACCATGGCCAAAGCGGGAGTTCCGATTGTACCGGGATCGGACGGATTAATTGAAAACGAGGCCGATTTAAAATCGGTTATCGACCGCATTGGCTACCCGGTTATTATTAAAGCAACGGCAGGGGGCGGGGGAAAAGGGATGCGGGTGGTGCATACCGAAGCCGAATTGCTACCGGCCTTTCGCACCGCAACTCAGGAAGCCGCCGCCGCTTTTGGTAACGGTGCCGTGTATGTCGAAAAATTTGTGACCAATCCCCGCCATATTGAAATTCAAGTGCTATCGGACCCTCATGGCAACAGTATCCACTTATTCGAACGCGATTGCTCCATTCAACGCCGTCATCAAAAATTATTGGAAGAAAGTCCCTCGCCTTTTATATCGGCATCGGTACGCGAATCCATGGCCAATGATGCCATCAAAGCGGCCCAATCAATTCAGTACCGCGGTGCGGGAACAGTGGAATTTATTGTGAACGATAAACAAGAATACTATTTTATGGAAATGAACACGCGTATTCAGGTTGAGCATCCGGTTACTGAGTGCCTTACTGGAATTGATCTTATTAAAGAGCAGCTCCAAATTGCGGCGACGGATCGCTGCCAAATGCCGCAATCGGCGATTCGACGTAACGGTCACACGATGGAGTTTCGGATTAATGCAGAGGACCCGGACCGGGATTTCATGCCCATGCCAGGTACCATTGACCTATTTTTACCGCCGGGTGGGCCGGGAATTCGTGTGGATTCACATGGCTATCCGGGGTATAAAATCCCCCCCAACTATGATTCGTTACTGGCCAAATTAATTGTATGGGCCCCGGACCGAACCGCCTGTATTGCACGGGCCAAACGGGCACTTAACGAATTTGTCATTGATGGCATTAAAACCACCATTCCCTTTCATTTAAAGGTATTGGACCATCCTGAATTTATAAAAGGAAACGTGACCACCACATTTATTGATGACTATATGAGCAATCATGTCAAAACGAAGCAATAGCCGTAAATTGGCCATGCGATTGGTGTACCAGTTTGGCATTCGCAATGCGGATCTAACGGTATTGTTTGCCGATTTGGACACCGATCCTTATGCCCCCGAAACCGTTACATGGGCCTATGATTTGGCAGAAAAAACCGTGACGCATTTGGACGTTATTGACACAGCCATTGCTGAACACAGTCACCATTGGGACATGGATCGCTTGAATCATGTGGATAAAGCATTGCTGCGTATGGCCATTGCCGAAATACACTATATTGGCACCCCGTTTCAGGTGGTGATTAACGAGATTTTAGAGTTATCCAAACAGTATTCCACCGAAGAGTCGACGACCTTTATTAATGGCATATTGGATGCCTATGTTAAACAGGCATGTTTACCGGAATCGTAACCCATTTGGGCCGCATTGCCGACCGACAGGCCGTGGGGGATGGGTGTCGTATGGCGATTGCCTACCCGAGCGACCTAAAGCCACCCCTTGCATTGGGGGATAGTATCAGTATAAATGGGGTGTGCAGTACGGTTGTACGGCGGGATTCGGAGCACTTTTGGGTGGATTATTTGCCCGAAACCTGTAAAAAAACCACCGTTTTAGACGGCGCTATTGGCGACCCAGTCAATTTGGAAGTGGCCTTAACCCCCACCACCCCATTGGGTGGACATATTGTGTCGGGACACGTGGATGACACGGGTACGATTACTGCCTACACCATTGACGGGGACTGGCATATATTGCGGGTGCGCGTTGACAAGGCTTTCGCGCCCTTTATGATCCCCAAAGGCTCCATTGCTGTGGATGGTATCGGGCTAACCTTGGTGGATGTTAGCACAACGGCGTTTTCCTGCCATATTATTCCCCACACGCACCGTAGTACGACTTTGCACCATCGCCAGGTCGGCGATCGAGTGAATGTGGAATTTGATATGATGGGCAAGTATTTACATCGGTTTTTTACCTTAGCGCAATCCAATTAGGCCGCATGCCGATACCCGGAATGATTTATGTTATGGTAGGTGCGGCTGTGGGGGCCGGACTGCGCTATTGGATCGGGCTGTTATTGTCTGGATGGAGCGGCGGGTATGCCACCCTTGCCGTGAATGTATTGGGCAGTTTTTTAATTGGGGGGCTATACGGTAGCGCATCTGGGCGACTGTGGTTGATGATGGGGATTGGTTTTTGCGGATCATTAACCACCTTTTCAACGTTTTCATGGGAGGTTTGGGAACTGATACGCCAGCACCATTACGGTCGCGTAATCGCCTATGTGGGGGCCATGCACAGCCTGTGTTTGGGGGCCGTGGCATTAGGTATGTACGCGAACGCCACCTTTAATCTATTCCAACTGTTTAAAAAGTAAGGCGCAAAAAATAACGATGGGCCTGAAATCTATGTCAAGGGAATATGGGAGCGAAGTTGATCCACCATATCATCTTCCCCACGAAATCCAATGATACGGTCCACTTCCTGACCGGATTTAAATAGAATGCAACAGGGTAATCCCGTAATTTGGTAATCCGCAGCACTTTTTTGATTGGCGTCGGCATCCAACTTACACACTTTTAACTTTCCACTGTATTTTTTAGCAATGGATTCAATGACAGGCGCCATCATTCGACAAGGACCACACCATTCGGCCCAAAAATCCACCAAAACGGGTTGTTTGGACTGCAATACCTCGCTTGAAAAATTGGCATCGGTTGCTGTAATTACGGTCATAATATCCTCCTTGACTCTTTCTTAAAATATTATAGGAATACGATTGAAAAATCAACCCATTAACACAGCATTTGATACTCAGTTACCGCAAAAGAATCGCTCATTCCCGAGATATAATCACACACAATACGTGCCTGCGGCTCATGCTGCCGATTGGCATAATACGCCCGCGGCATTAGTGTCATATCCCCCATAAATGCCTGAAACAACGACTGAATCATCCGCTGCCCCTTTTTGTTGGCCCGATAAATATCGTGGTGAGCATAATAGTGGGTTGCTAAATGCTGTCGCAATACCTGAATGTTTTGATAAAAATCCGGCGGAAAAGCAATCATGCTAGCAATCTCTTGCGGCGTCTTGTTCGCCAGTGTATCGCAATTCTGAATCGCTGATTGCGCAGACTGAATAACATGATGAATTTGATCGGTAATCAATCGCGAATGCATGAGATTGCGGTACTGGTTCGCCGTTAACTGAGTGTAAGCCGCATTCACGGCCATACTGTATTCCCGCCATAATGGCACCGCCGCCGTTAACGTTGCATCGCTTAAAATTCCGGCCCGCAACCCATCATCCACATCGTGGGCCGTATACGTAATGGCATCCGCAATATTCACAATTTGTGCCTCTAATGACTGAAACGGGGGGTCATTTTCCGAGTACGGGGCATCGGGGGTTCGGTGCTTTTCGAGCCCCTTTCGAACCTCGTAACTCAAATTTAATCCCGGAAACATCGGGTACTTGGACTCTAAAACATCCACAATCCGCAATGATTGCTGATTGTGCTCAAATCCCCCATACGCCGCCATGCATTCGTTCAAAATGGTTTCGCCGGCATGACCAAATGGCGGATGCCCCAAATCGTGGGACAACGCAATCGCCTCGGTTAAATCCTCATTTAAACGCAACAAACGGGCCATGTGGCGGGCAATCTGAGATACCTCAATACTGTGTGTTAACCGAGATCGAATATGATCATGGTCCGTTGTTGCCACCACAACTTGCGTTTTGTGCTTTAATCGGCGAAACGACTTGGCATGAACAATACGGTCTCGGTCCCGCTGAAAACAGGTCCGGGTGGGATCCAATGGCTCGGGATATACACGGCCCTTGGAGGCCACACTTTTTACAGCCAGTGGCGATAAGAGCTGTGATTCGGTATCTTCAAAATACGTGCGCACAATTAGCCAGCTAAGGATAAGCGGGTAACGGTACCAATGGTTACACCTTTCGGCAATAATCCCTTAACCGTCATGTGCGGATCCTTTACAAACGCCTGCTCTAACAGACAGTTTTCGGCATAAAACTTAAGCAAACGTCCTTGAATGATTTTATCCACAACTGCAGGAGGCTTCCCTTCCGCAATGGCCTGTTTGCGCAAAATGTCAGATTCACGTTCGATTTCCTGAGTAGGCACCTGATCGGGCGATACATAGCTGGGGTTCATTGCCGCTACTTGCATCGCAATGTCTCGACCAATACTGGCATCTATTGCGGCTGAAAATTCCACCAACACACCAATCTTGCCGTTACTGTGCGTGTATTCGGATACATACGCCCCTTGAACACGTTTGAAAGCACCAACGGTAATATTTTCACCCAACTGAAGAATCGCGTCCGATATGCATTCACTAACCAACGATCCCTTGCATGGCAGGGCCAAAACCGCGGCAACATCTACGGGATGGTTTGCCGCAATGGCAGCAACAATGGCGACCCCCAAATCGTGAAATAGGGTGTTATTGGCAACAAAATCGGTCTCACAATTTAGCTCCATAATCACACCACCGGAGGCATCGGTCTTTGTAAAAATGCGCCCCTCTTGCGTAGAGCGATCCGATTTTTTAGCTGCTTTTGACAACCCCTTTTCTCGCAGAGATTTAATGGCTGCCTCCATATCCCCACCCGTTTCCTCCAACACACGCTTGCAATCCATCATCCCCACCCCTGTCTTTTCACGCAGTTCTTTAACGTCTTTTGCAGTTACCATTAGTTAGCGTCTCCGTGAGAATCGTATCGATCCGCTGCAACCAAAACCGCATCCGTGTACGCGTCATCCCGTTCCACTCCACGATTCGTTCCCGATACCACCGCATTGGCAAAAATCTCGCAAATAAGCTTGATGGATCGAATGGCATCATCATTGCCGGGTATGGGAAAATCCAATCCCGATGGATCCCCGTTGGTATCCACCAACCCAATCACCGGAATCCCCAAACGCTTTGCCTCCCGAATAGCCAACTCTTCTTTAGTCGTATCCACAACAAAAAGCGCCTTAGGCAAATATCGCATGTCTTTAATGCCCCCTAAGTAGTGCTGAAGTCGTGATAATTTCTTGAGCTTTCGAGCGGATTCTTTTTTGGATAGCTGATCAAAAACCCCATCTCGTTGATCATTTTCAAACTGTTTCAATTTCTTGACACTATTACTGATGGTTAAATTATTGGTTAATGTGCCACCCAACCACCGTTGGTTCACATAAGGCATTTTACACCGAAGGGCTTCTGTAGCAATCGCATCCTGAGCTTGCTTTTTAGTGCCAACAAATAATACGGTGCCTTTTTTTGACACAACATCACGAACAAAAATGTACGCCGATTTGATAAGATCAAGTGTTTGCTGCAAATCAATGACATGAATGTCATTTCGGGCTGTAAAAATATACGGATTCATCTTGGGATTCCACCGGCGCGTTTGATGACCAAAATGCACCCCTGATTCCAACAGCTGTCGCATTGATACCGGATTGTTATCGTTTATTTCTTCAGTTTCTACCAATTCATTTTCCACTAATATTGCCTCCTTGCAAAATCGTATATTAAACCGATAAATACCGTTCGTCAAGCACCCATTAATGCGAATAACGCTTGGGCCAATTTTTTTTCCACTGAATTTTACCGCTGTTAAAATACTTTATAATTAAAAAAACAATTAATTCGATATAGAGCAACACATATAGACTGTTGCTCCCCGAATAGATAGCGGCGCCCAATACGGCTATTATGGCCATGCCGTAGCACAGTATCGGCCCGCCACCTATAGCAAAAATCAACCCAAATGTAAGCGGAAATACCCACGTATAGCCCGGCAATACATACAAAAATACCCCAATATGGGGCCAAAATGGGAGCGATCGGTCTGACGCCGGGATGCCCGGCGGCCAAAATAGGGCTGCCCAACCAACAGCCAACCCCAACCAGACGTCACTATCCAAAATGAGCCATTCGTGAACCACCATCATCAATGCATAGCCCCGAAAACACTCCAAGAGGACGTACCCCACATACACAAAGAGAGCGGGGGATATCTGCGGGATTTGGGTGGCTAGTGACGCGGATAAACGGCGATCAATGTACCGATAGACCACGGGCAATGGGACCCATCCCAAAACAAAGCACAGTATGTATAGGGGGAATTGACTAAGCATTGGCGGCTGCCAAATCAAAAGCCTCGTGAAGAGCTTTTAAGGCAGCCTCCCCCACAGCCATATCAATGGCACACGATATTTTAATATCCGATGTGGTAATTAATCGAATGTTGATACCCGCATGGGCTAACGCACGAAACATGGTCGCGGCGACCCCCGGCTTTGAAATCATGCCAACCCCTACAATCGACAGCTTCGCAATAGAAGTATCTCCAACCACCCGATCCGCACCCAAGGTTTTTGCGACAGTTTCGGTAATGGCCTTGGCTTCTAAAAAATCATCTTCTGACACCGTAAAAGTGATGGTGTTGGTGGTATTTTGCTGCTCATTGCTTTGAATGATCATGTCAATATTCACGTTGTGATCCCCCAATGCCGAAAATAATGTCGCCGCTATACCCGGCTGATTGGGGACCCCTACCACCGATAACGTAGCCTCATCTTTTTTTAAAGCAATGCCTGTAACTGCTCGCTGCCATTCCATTGTATGTACCTCCTGTATTCGTGTGCCCTCGTCCAGCAGAAAAGCCGACCGGACGTGTAGCACAATGCCGTGTTCTTTTGCGCACTCAACCGCGCGGGGATGCAGAACTTGCGCGCCCATAGCGGCCAGCTCCAACATTTCATCGTATGTAATAACGGGTAATTTTTGCGCATTTTTAACAATCCGTGGGTCCGTGGTGTATACCCCATCCACATCGGTATAAATATGGCATTCCGAAACACCCAATGCGGCCGCTAAAACAACCGCCGAGGTATCCGAGCCCCCGCGACCAATGGTGGTGATGTCCTGCGTATCGGTGATGCCTTGGAACCCGGTTACAACCACCACATTTCCTTTTGTTAATTCATCATGAATACGGCTGGGATTGACCCGTTGAATGGTCGCCCGTTTGTGGCCATTGGTTGTATAGATTCCCGCCTGCGCGCCGTTTAATGAAATGGCGTTTCCCCCCTTGGCTATAATCGCCATACTGAGTAAGGCGGCTGACACATTCTCCCCCGTTGAAATGAGCGCGTCGTACTCCCTCGGGTCCGGTGAATCGGATAACTCCCGACACAGGGCAACCAATTGATCGGTGGTATGCCCCATGGCCGAAACCACCACAACATGACCATAATCTGGTTCAGCCAAAATACGATCCGCAATGGCCTGGATTTTTTGAACCGTTCCTACTGATGTACCACCAAATTTATAAACCCGTACGCCCATACTAGTAGCTACTATGGTACTGGTTGGACGCAAAGTATGCAACCCTGATTGCCCCGCATTTTTGTTTATGAATTGCCCGCGATACGCCGATCCAAATCCGCTTTTTTGATGCGATAAATGCGGTCACGATTGGCCGCAATAACCGCATCGGTGGATGCACCATCCGACTGCTCGATGGTGTTTAGCGTCTGCTCCTGTAACACCGCCAGATTGTGTAGTCGTTTTTGATAACGCTTATACTCCAGCCCAATATTAACCGCAAATACCATCACCAAACCAACACTGATGACCCAAATCATTAGTTAAACCCCGCCCCACCACTGGCCTGGGACACCGGCATCATTTTGGTGCGCTCTACCTCGAAGTTTCGGCTATAATTTTGATAGCTTCGCAAAAAGGTCATCCATTCATATGGGGTTTGCACCGATTGTATTTTTTGAACCTTATGGGCCTTCATCATTTTCATACGATAATGAATTTGCTGCCCTTTGGCAATGTCCAGCTTCGCCAATACCCCCGCCTCCGTAAATAGATGCTCATTCAAAAACGCCACATCCGCCGGATCCACCAATGTTTCGCAGGCATCCCGAAAACCCGGAACATAATTGGGCGGCAACTCGCGTATTTTAGTTTTAATAATATCGAGCGTACGGGGATCATCCGGATATCCGTAACGGGGAAGCCCCGCACATATATGCGCCAGCAATTGCCCATGCTGGGGAAGAGCCATATTGTCCACCATATTGCGCACCAATCGCTGGAGCCCCCATTTATCCGATTTATGCGACAAACTTGTGGTGTTTCGCCAGATGATGTGCGGTTTTCCTTCGTTAAAATAATGCGCCACAGACGCATATATCCCCTCTGTTTTAGCGGATGGGAGCTGCCGGGTTAACTTATCGAGTATCCCTGTGGGATTTGTTGTTGCTACAATCGCCTGAATAACCCGTTGCGCAACACGCTCATTGGCCGACCGATCCCCGCCAGGCGCATCCAGTAAAAGTGATTTCAGTAGCACGATGGCGGCATCGGGATCGGGCTTCAAGCAATGGGCAGCCGCGCTGGTGATGTAGTGCTGGGCCGTTTTGGCCGTGATTAATTGACCGAAACCATGGGTTACACGGCGACTTAGGGATGTATCCGCTTCCAATAAGGCCTGTCGACACGCCCGTGCCAACGATTTTTGAAAGTCCGGACAGGGTATTTTTAAAATCGTATCCAGACGCGTTTGCCGGTCTGGAACCGCCGCAGTGATGGCTTTATAAAAGGCCCGTTCCCAGTCGGGTAGAATACCACTGCATACCGTCATCATCTCCCCAATCATCGCTAGTCCCTCGCCCTGTTCCAGCACAGCTGGCGTTATAATCGAATTCAAAGGAATGGCCGGTTTTTTTGTGGATAGCCATGCCAATACCACTTGGTGAAACGTGTCGCGATCACGGGAATACAACTTCATCAGGTCTTCGGAAAAATTGGTTTTTTCGTATGGGGTGGGATCGGACTTTTGGGCGATTTGAATACAACGGGACCGTTCATCTCGCTGCGTAATTGTCTCCGCAACATGTATAGATTTGTCACGGGCGTCTTGAATAACCTGATTTAACAGAGCGGAATAGTTTAGGTCGCGGATGTTGGACAATGGATTGATGACGCCCTGGTCATTAATAATATGCTTCTGGGTTAACTGCCCATACACCGATTGGGTTAAGGCATCACAAAGAGCCTGCATGGTGGGCGTACCCATCGCATCCGCCGCCGTTGGGATCGTCCCCACTGGATGGGCATGGTTATAGGTCTCCGCAACATCATTAAGGGTCGGATTGATGGGCACTTGATCAAAAATGGATAGATCATTACCGGTTAACTTACATGACTTCGTCATAACGAGATCTAGCGCATCGCGCACGCTGTCTTTGATACAATCTCGCAACGCCTTTTGGGATAGTATCGGTTGGGGCGAATTGATCATATTGGATGCTAAGATCATTCGGTTTTGTAGGCCCTTCAAAAAGTCTGAATCCTGTCGACTAATCACTTCCGATTGATTGAGATAGTCACGAATGGCGTCTAGACCAACACAGGCCTCTAAACCGGCAAAATCAGGCCATGGCAGCCCCCCAACCATGGTGATTCGGTGTATATTGGCCAACAACGCCTGCGATTGTGGTGGGGGCACGGAGATCCGTTGCGAAACCACCTGGGAAAAAAATTGCTGGGTACACGCATGGGCCTCACCACTATCCGCCGCAAGCGGGTACAAGGCATTGACCACCTCAACCAACCGTGGCACGCTGGCCAAACGCTGTGCCCCCATCAGCTGGCTAAATTGATGGACCATGTGCCCATAAACGGCATCCTGAAAGACATGCGGAATCGTTGCCATATGCGCCACCAGTTCCGATACCGGCCGGTAATCGGTGCCACTGCTTCGTAAAACAGAACTCGCCACCAGAGCGTTTACCCGTTCCTCAATGCGATCCCGATGCACCGCATCCTGGGGCATGCGTCGACACAATTCATCGTATTTGGCCGGCGCAAATTGACTCAAAAGCTGCAAAAAGGCCTTTTTACCACCACCCTCGGGGACGGCGTTCAAAATCTGTTTCGTGGTGGCCGTGTCCAATTCCCCCAAATAATGCGTTAATGCCGTATGAATCACAACCCGATGCGCCGAGCTGTCTGCACAGGCCCCCAGCTCATTGATGGCGTGATCAAATGCCCGAATAGCCGCCTCCTGTTGGGGGGGATTTGCTGGCCGATTAACCGTCACATTGGCAATAGCCCTATAACAAGCCTTCAGTCGCGGCAGCATTGTGGATTGATAATACAGTAATGCGTTTCGCTGCTGGTGCAGCGTAGCATCATAATCCTCTGAGGGAGGGTCCTGGCCCGCCATAATAGCCTGATGCAGGGTGCGATTATCCTGGTCAATCTGTGCCTGTAAATCCGTGGTACTGATGACGATATGGCTATTATCGGTACTCGCCAACACAGTCG
>JALQXX010000040.1 GCA_023262965.1 Candidatus Marinamargulisbacteria bacterium | reverse complement strand
AGCATCCAAATAACCGCCCAAAAATCATCGATTCCGGCGGCATTCCGATATTAGAAAGCGCTGCCCAAAACGGTACCGATAGCGTAAAAAGTCATGCTAAAACCACATTAACGCATTTAAAATAACCCCATAAGCGTAACCGCCATAACGCCAAGAGCCCACACCAAATCCGCATACACTATTCGGCTGGCTTTAATGGCTGTGTAGCCGGGCGAATGCGATTATGCTTGATGGCGTAATTGGCCCGATAAATGCCCTGCAATGTGACATCATATCGGGCACGCTGTTCATCGGATAGATCTGGCAACATGGACGTGGTCTCCATTGGATCTCGGCTCAAATCATAGGCGTATAATCGATTCGATTTTGCAGCAAATCGGTATTTAATCGGGTAATCCACAATACTAAATTGCTTGGCATAGGGCTGAATCAAGGGAATCAATGGCGGTGGGCTTTTTGAAAAAATCGACTGCCCCATAAACGTGCTATCCGGTAGCGATACACCCATTAGATCGGTTATTGTGGGCGCGATATCCAATTGCGAATGCGCCCTAGTGATGCGTTGGGGCGCTAACACATCGGGCCACAGTATAAGCAACGGTATACGAAACGAATCCTCGTGATAACCCGCCTCTAAATGATAATTCCCATGCTCACCCAACGGAAACGCATGATCCCCCGTAATAATGATCAGACTATTGTGATACTCACCACGTTCTTTAAGCGTATTGATGAATACACGAATGCCCTCATCAACCAAGGCAACGGAATTGGCGTAGTCCTGACGGATGGATGTCGGCTCCGGGTAAATGGTTTTGTCCGATGCCCCCATGGAATTAAAGGGGAAATGATTCGCTACCGTTAAAATCGTGTAATATTCCCGCTGATTTGGTACATGTACCGCATCGTAAAACGCAAAAAAATCCCGAAAAAATACCGCATCTTTGGTCCCCCACCGCAACTGATCATTCGGGTCGGTCGATGTCGTGTAATCCGCTGCAACTGCGTAGGTATCAAAACCATGCGACTGTAAAAATGGCTGCGTATTATCGAAGGTGGGATTATTGTGCGCCGCAAACACATGCGACACATAGCCCCGCGTTTTGAGTGCCGTTGCAATCGAATCAATCCGCAAATCGGGGTACTTCACCATTGTTTTGCCCGATAAACCCGGCATAAACGAAAACAGTGTCGCAAAATGCCCTTTTGCTGTTTGAATGGCGTTCCCGTAGAACGGACTCACCGACACACCCGCCGTCATAAGCTCATTTAAAAATGGCGTATAGGCCCGACCATCCGGTGCGGTTGCCCCCAACACCGAGGCATTAAAGGACTCCAAAATGATCAGGTACACCGTTGGATTCTTAGCCGGAAATTGGCTGGCAAGGGGCCGTAAAAACGGATAACTGTCCGCCGGAATGGGCTGGTACAGCGACTGGGCATTCCGGTAATAGTGACCGATACTTTTGTAAAAATGCATTAATGGGTCTGCGGGGGTAATGGGCAACCACACACTCACCCCAAAAATGCAGATCCCCATTACGCGAGCCGGCCAACTGGTGAATGGCTTTCGCCGGCCCGTTATTGCCCGATACCGCCATTCCATAATGGCAAATACACCAACAATAATCAGCGCATACACCACCGAACGGGTATCAATCGCATGGCGCATTACATCCAGGGCCTCCGAACTAAAGGCCTCACCGATGTTTTCACGCACCAGTGACCATTCCAAAAAATCATTGGATCCAAAATGATAGCCCGCTAAAATGCCATACACCACAACCATCACCAATGACGCCAGAACCGCCGTTAATCGATGTGTTACCATCGCGGGAATCCATCGAAATGATACCGAAACGGTCACAAAACTCCACAAAACAACCCCCAAAGCCGCCCAAGTAAAGGCAAATCCCCCCAAATCATTCCCCACAAATACTTCGTATAAATAATAGAGCTGGACCCCCACCATGGTTAGTGACAGGGGCGTGGAACGCCACATCAGCAAGCGCCCCAGTCCCCGAATCATTCCCCCAAGACGGACGACATACCCCGTCCCCATCACACGCTAACCCACAAACTTATAGGCCGGACGAATAACACGACGACCCGACACACTTTCTTGGATACGATGCGCACACCAACCCGCTGTTCGTGACATCGCAAATAACGCGGTATAAATATCCGCTGGAATACCCAAGCAGTCGTATACAAATCCCGAAAAAAAGTCCACATTGGCCGCAATAACTTTATCCGACCCTTTATGCGCATAAAAGGCCTGAGGCCCCTCGGACTCGATCAAGCAATAGAGCTGAAATTCATCGGAACGCTGAACCCGCTTGGCCAACTCCGCCGCCTTTTCTTTTAAAATAATCGCCCGTGGATCCGATACCGTGTACACCGCATGTCCCAATCCATAAATCTTGCCCGAGTTATCGTAACCGTTCTTTTGAACAATCGCATCCAAATAGGCCCGCACCGCTTGACGATCCGTCCAATTCGGAACCTTCATCTTGATATCGGCCACCATGTCCATCACTTTTTTGTTTGCTGCACCATGCAAGGGGCCTTTTAAAGACCCGAGGGCCGCTGTAATGGTGCCGTAAATGTCCGATTCGGTGGACGTGACCACACAGGTTGTGAAGGTGGAATTGTTCCCACCACCATGCTCCGCATGCAACAATAAGGCCAAATCCAACATGTCAATTTCAAAGGGATCGGGTGAAGCCCCTTGACGCAACATATACAATATCGCTTCCGCTGTATTCATACCCGGTTCTGGGGCTACCAGCGTGGGATTGGTCTCGTAGGCCAATAAATACGAATAGGCCACAATAACCGGAAGTTTGGCAATAATCACCAGACTTTTTAGGAAGTTCTCGTAGGGATCCATCGTCTCGGGACGGGCATCAATTGTATACAACGCGGACACTACCGTCTGCAGTTTATTCATAATGTTTTTTGAGGGAATGGCCCGAATCAAATGGTCTACAAACTCCCGGGATAAACTGCGATGATGCGACAAGAATTGATGCAATTGACCCATTTCGTCTAACGACGGCGCACGGCCGGTTAATAATAAAAATATGGTGTACTCAAATCGCGACAACCCATTGGTATCCGTTACCAAATCCTGTATCAATCGATTGCGATAGGTTAATGCCCCCTCAACTGGCTGGCGAACACCGTCCACCATCGCCGCCCCAACAACCGATGACACCCGACTTAAACCTGCTAAAACACCACTGCCATCCGCGTGACGCAAACCACGCTTTACATCCAATGATGTGTACAGGTCGTTGGGTATCGTACTCGCTGCCAACACGTCCTTACGCAAATGATCAAATTCCATGTATACTCCTTATTTTGTTTGGTTACTATTTATGATATCGGTTTAATGTGTAAAAACCAATAGCGATTCCGAGAATTATTGCGCCTATTAATTGGCCCCATTGACAAATGCGGTCCCAACCACTGCGCTGCGGCTGTTTGGCTAGAATTTTGAGCTGATTGTCGATCAGCCGGTATCGCGCCATTGTGGTGGTTTGATGATGGCGTATGGCATCAGACATCATCGGGAAACCCGCTTCGATACGATCCAATGCCACAACTATTGCCGCCATATCCATTGATGGCCTGGGTTGCGTCCACGTATCCATATCGCGAATCATGTGCGTGAGTGCAGCAAATGCAACCCCGTCCGCATCCGATGCGGTGATCCATTGATCACTATCACCCAACCCAAATTGGGCGTGAAACGCCTGCGCCATTGGCCCCATATGCCGCGTGTCCGGCGTGTGATTATACGACCACTTTTGAACCGGTAAATCCGCAATGCCCGCCAAAAAACGCAGGGAATTGGCCGGTTGAATATGGGTTTTTTGATGGCGATCGGATACCATGGTCCAGCCGCCCGACTCCGGTGTCGCCGATACCACCATGCCCTCCCCTGTCACAATGTGCAGCGCACGTGTATTCATAACCACCTGATCATCTCCCCACACATCCAATGACTCCGGCATGGTATTCAACACAATATTGCCATCCCCATGCACACGCGCCCCATGTCCAATCACCGTGTTATCAGACCCATTGATAATGACGCCATCCGCAATCACGCGATTATCGGATCCCCGAATGGTATTGACCTCTCCGTACAAACTGGTATTCCCCACGCCGTCGATATAGTGGTTTGACCCGCCCCATACCCTATTGGAATCCCCCAAAATTCGTGTGCCCGTTGTTGTTGCAACATCATTATGCGCCCCATAAATCATGGCATTTTGAACCCCATTTAGGGCGTTGGCATCCCCATCTAGGACCGTATCCTGAACGCTTGCCACCCAATGATTACGTCCCTGAATACGACTGTCCCTCACCCCCTGCAACCGAAGCGCGTTCCCCGATACCACCGTATTCGCAACCGCCTCATGAACCATAGCGTCTCCCTGAATATAACTATTGGCCACCGAACGGACATACTGATGGGTTCCATATACCCGCGAATGGTTCAGGTCCATAACCGCCATGTGATCCCCATACAGTGTGGCCCGATCCACGGACCCCACCTGCAATTCGGATCCGCGAATACGCGCACGATCGGCCCGACCAATCTGCATATCATGACCACTAATCTGAGACCCGTTACTACGCGTTATCGATACCCGCTGACCGCGAATGGTAGAGGTGTCCGCACGAAGCACCTGGGCATTCTGAACCGCAATGGCCGAATGGCGATACGTACCAATAAGCGCATCGCTGGCCCGAAGCACCCCCCCCACCGCAATCGGGGAGCCAATCCCCTGGCCACTTGACGACATGACGTGCCAGTTTCCATTCCAAAAACCAAAGGACCCGTTACTGTATTCCACGGTCCCCAATTCGGGTGCCGTATTCGCCGAATCCCCGATTGTCATTCCGCCGTTTACCTGAAACCCATCCCCCTCCGACACCGCCCCAATCGCAAATTGCGTGGGTGACGCCAGCGTCAATCCCGAATTATTGACCGCCATCTGCCAGTGCCCCGCCGCGGTTATACCCACCCCTAATGTGTAGGCATCGTTCACAAAACGCGCCATCACCGGCTGATCCATGGGGTGCTTAAATTGGGTGGTGATGCCATCATATAAACTACCCACTTCAAAGGTATATCGAAAATCTTGCTCAACAGCGGTTAAATTCAATTCATCGTAAAGCCCAATATTATTACCCGCATCCATGTACATCGCCGTTGCCGCCATCCCCTCTGGCCCCATATGAACCACACGGTTAGTGGCCATGGTTGTAATGCCCGTCCCCCCCTTTGTTAGCGGTAAAATACCCGAAAATAGCGCATCAACAATTGTGTCGGTAGCCAGTGCTTCAAACACAATCGCCTCGTCCGCAATATGCGCACCCGCTACGGTATTGGGGGCCACGTAATCCGCCGAAATCGATGCCGTGGCTATAGTGTTGGCGTCAATACGCTGATCTTGAAAATGCACCGTATATACCGAATTGTCGGCAATAATGCGAGACGAAAAAAATTGATCCGAAATATAATCGTTTACATCGTGGTCTTTAATAATGGTAAATCGCAACGATTCATCCGCAATCGTATCCGCCCCAATTGCCGCATTTTTGATGTGATTTTCTGTAAAAATGCCCGGGCTAAACCGATCCCCTTGTATGGATTCCGGTGCAATATGATTGGTACCAATGGCATCGATCGCGATGTTTCGGCCCTCTAATGTATTCAGCGCCAAATGGCTTTGTTGGATCATGCCCAGCTCAAAATCTTTTTCAAGCATACCAACCTTGGTCAAGCCACGACCATCGCCTGTAATCGGGCCATGGGTTAGCCGAAGCCGCTCCGGGGTCCATTCCATAATCGATGGGGGCTGAATGAATTCAATGCTTTGTAGCCGCCAGTCGGTGGTCGATAGGTGGGTTTGATTCACATACACAGCCGGAGCATCCAATGTCGTAGCTCGAAGATTGCCTTCAGCATAGAGCGTGCCACGAATATCCATTGTTTCTTGGGGGATATCCACGCCCACACCAATCCGGTAATTGGGACTCACCAGCTCAATGCTTTGACCCAAACGCCGCCATCGCGATGCTTGAAATGTTTGGGGAACATACAACATGTCCACCCATTCATCATCATGCTTTACCCATAACGAATTAAAATCCCACCGAATCGCCCCCAATACATCTGTCCGCTCATACCCAATTTTGATCGCCCCATTCACCGCCACGACATTCGCGGGGGCCTGTGTGCCAATCCCCACGTATTCCTTATCATGATCCACATAAAAAATATCGGGAAAACGGGTTTTGAAACCGTATTCTGAAAATACTGCGCGGTAGGCATAGAAATCGGTCACCAACGGCACTTCGATGGTGTCCGTACCAATGGTGATCACCGCTGCAATGGTGCCCCGATAAAAATCATAGGGGTCCACCGTATCCAATGGATCCATGACAATAACAACCGACCCATCTTTAATCGTATAGTCACTGTAATCCTTCGCCCACAAACGCTCGCGGGTTTGCATGTCAAATAAGCGTGCCCGAATGGGATGGGTGCCATTATAAAGGCCTTTTTCGTCCGCTACAATCAGCTCAACCGTCATACTCATGGGCACCTGAATGATTTTTTCTGCACTGGGGTATACCGCTGTGATCATCAGAATTGTCCATAAACACAGGCGCATGATCATGGGGTCTCATCCTCCGCCCATGTCGCCAATCGCTTGGCGACCTCTTCCAACCGTTGATCATGATCCGCTGCCAATCGCTTGGCAAACCAGGTTTGTTGCCTTAATTCGATAGCCCGCAAATCATTCAATTTACCAACAACATCGGTATCGCGCAGCTGATTATACCAGGCATTCAGGCCTTTTAAAGCACTCAAAATCACACCGTCCGCATCCACCGTTTGAATCACCGTATCGCTTGACCCCAATCCAAATGAGGCAAAAAAATCCTGTGCCATAGGGCCAATATGGCGCACCGATTGCCCCTGATACGACCACTCATATACGGGCAAGGCCATGACGCGCTGCAGGGTATCGTGATGGTCAACCGGCACCACCTGATTTTTTTGATGCGCATCTGAAACAACCGACCAGCTCCCGCCATTGGGTGACAATTGCGCCATTACATGCCCCTGATGCCGAATGGTGACACCGCCGGGGGCATATACAACCAGGCTATTGTCGCCCCACATACCCCCATCCATGGACGATCCCACGGCCATATGATGGGACGCTGTCACGCGATGATTGTGGCGCCCAATCAGCCATTGATCCCGACCCGTAGCCTGAGGGCTCCCCGTGCCAATATGGGAAATGCGCTCTCCATTATAGGTCCCGTCACCGTGAATAATCCGATGGCGCTGGCCCGTTATACGCGCCCCTTTGGCCTGAATGACGCCGTGACCCTTGCCGTCAATATGGGTATTATCGGTCTGTGTTACCGCATGACCTTCCCCAAAAATCGCGGTATTAGCCCCCCATGCCACCGCGTGGTTTTGGCCCTCAACCGTGGATTCGGCCAACTGGGTCAACCGATGCGCTTGCCCGCTCACGCGAAGCGATGTCCCCGCATCAATCCAATGACCCGCCCCCGCTATTTGACTGCTGCGAACCCCCCGAAGGGCTATCCCTGTGCCCTCAATGCGGCTATCCGCAACCCAATTGGCCGACAGCTGCGATCCCCTTACCCGCGAATCGCGTATGTGATTCATATGACTGTCCCGTACCTGGGCCTGGGTGGACTGAATCCACGACGCTGTTCCCCGCGACCATTCCAGCTGGGCATCCAAAATACCCGAGCCCTGCCAGTGATCCGCCTGAATCGTGGATTGAATAATGCCATCCATAATCGTATGATCCCCCGAAACCGTGGCATCCATAATCATACCAATACTGTGATTGGACCCCCTTAGCTGAGCCCGCTCCCCCATCAATACGCGCGTATCGACGGCCTGTACCGCAATGGGGGTATGCATATACGATTCATGGTGAAACCCGCTGGTCAATCCCTGCGCTCCGTTGGGCCCCACAAACTTAAATTCATTATCATCTACCGAAAAATACACCCCTCCCGCCGAAACCGGTGTCAAAGCATCGTCCACCGGTGGCAAGGCATCGCCCAATCGAACCCCGCCATGTACCTGTAGTGACTGGGAACCCGGTGCCCCCCCTATCCCGACCGCATCATTGGTCGTCGCTACGGTCATCACAACCGCTTGTTTTAAGGCATCGCGAATCGTTGCCGGCTCATTCGGATGCGTGTCGATGTGCCATCGCCCCAAATCATTGGCAATCGCCATTCCACTGACGTTTTCGCCCACCGATTTTACGTACAATGGCCCATTTTGATCGTCAATTGTAACATCCAGCACATACTGGGGATCGGGTTCATGAAGCCCCAACCGGCCATTCACCACGCGATTCGCCGTATCCTCTACAAGCTGATTGGCCGATACGACCAAAAGCCCTCCTTCCATACCATACGTCGTTTGATTGGTTCCCCCACGCGCAATGGGGATTGTCCCCATTAAATGATCCAATGATAATGCCCCTGCCTGAAAATCCGCAACCTGAATCGTGCCGGGCGCAATGTGATGGGCCCCAATCGCCTGTGGTGCAATCGGCCGCCGTGTGGTAATCAGCGGCTTGGCCATGTGACGGGTTTCAATGGCACGATCCGCAATTTTAGTGGCATCAATATTTTGAGCAGCGATATTAATGCTAACCACCGCCGCATCCTCAAATACATACGGTGTCAATTCAAAATCCGTCGCCAAATGCCGTGGCTCTATCGAATTCCGTTTAATATGACGATCTACAATCGATCCGTTCATAATATGCCCCGATTCCAATTGAAATTCATCGGCCAAATACGCCGCACCAAATGCCCCTGCCGCCAGATGGTCGCCCGTAATAGCGCTATCTGCGATATGATCACTATGAATCGCCCCATCCGCTATTTCACGACCATCAATCCCCTTTAGCTGGAGAGCGGATCCCTGAATATGGGTAACCCCATGCCCTTTCCCTGTAAAAATACCCGAAATAACCAACCCATCCGTATGATTCCAATAATTCGTTGCGTTCAATGCAATGGATTGGGCCTGCAATACCCCACTTGCCGATATACCCGTGGTATCGCTCAGCATCATATCGCCCTGAATTCGAATCGATTTCTTGCTTTGAAAAACCCCCGTACCATACACATCGCCCCCAATCGTAACCGTAGCCAACCGAGTGTCTGTGGCGATACGCAGGCTGGTATCCGTAACATAAAAGGCGGGTGTGGTGGCATCATTATTATTGGTCCACTTGCTTTCATACCCATCCCCAGGCCCCACATCCAGGTATTTCCAACCATCATTATGGCGACCCTCCAACCGATTATCGTGCCACCGAATGGACCCTATTGGGGCCTCATCGGGACTATCCCCCACGCGAAGGGCCCCACCGACTTCTAAGCGTACCGTAGGGGTGGGGTCATCAATTGCAATGCCCACGCGCTTGGTGGCAATATCGGTATGAAATACACCGGCCATATAGATGGTATTCACCAAATCCGCTGCATGTGCAAATAAGCTAAAGGGTACCGACGTTAAGGGAATTGTAACCACATCATTATCAATACGACCATACAATGCCACACCCTGATCGTATAAAAGGCCCGAATCCAATGGGGTTTTCGTACCCAAGGTAACCAATACACGGCCATCATAGATGATCGTATCATGCGTTTCCTGCCATTGCCCTTCTGGGGATTCCAAGGTGAAGGTTATGGGGTAGCGGCCATCCAATACCCCCGTATCACGAGCCAATACCATCTCCAATCGCAGGGTAATGGGTGCGGCCATCCCCCACCATCCCAGCAGGCCTATAATGATGGCCACGCCAATGCCCTTACCGCCCATGACGGCGCCTCCATTGAAACACCAATCCCCCTACCATCCCCAACGCAAATAGCAGCCCTCGGTAGCGTCCCCATTGCTCCAGGGACGCATCCCTACGCAGCTGCTTTTCCACCTGCTCAATGGAGGCAATCATGCGATCTTGAATCGCATAATCGGTATCCAGTGCATCCATTTTTTTTTGATACTGTACCATGGTGGTTTGCATCCGTTTCATGCGCGCTACAATTGCATCCCGGTCATACTGCGGATCCGCCCCAAGAGTCGCATCGGTTTGGGATGTAAATGCCTGAATGTGGGTATACACGGCTTGAATCCCAGCCAATAATACCCCATCCGCATCCACGCCATGTATGGTGGTATCCGAATCCCCATACCCCCATTGGGCATAAAAATCATCCGCCATGGGCCCCACATGCGCTACCGAAGGGGATTTTTTGTAAGCCCATTCGTAGATGGGGAGTTGGCGCAATCCATCCAAAATAGCGGTGGCATTTGCGGTCACAACAGCGGTTTTCATGCGTTTATCACTCACATGCCCCCACCCGTCGGTGGGCTCCAAAACCGCCACCTGCGGGCCATCCGATAACCGAATCCGAAGCCCGCCATCGGTTTGGATGGCCCATTCACCCGACCGTTGGGCCGTCAATGGCTGATCACTGGCGTTCATTAATACCGTATTCGATGCATTTGTCTCTAAAAACGACCCCATTCCCACCACATAATCCCCCGAAATCCGATGCGATGTCCCCCCCAACCCCACCTACCCCGTTCCC
>JALQXX010000039.1 GCA_023262965.1 Candidatus Marinamargulisbacteria bacterium | reverse complement strand
CAGTTTGAGGACTCAGGTGTTCAGGTATCATCGAGTGGGGGTGTAGATACGTCGTTTCAATGGAGATCATTACGTGCGGCTTTGCCATACCTAGGTACGGCTATTGCCCTACCAATCGTTAGCCAAAATATAACGTTATCCGATTTTTCATCGGAAGATGAGGGGCAAAAGAATGCGGTGTATGCCCAAATCCGTGATGTGGCAACAGTGCTTTTCACAGAGTTTGTGTCGTCAAATATATTTAAATTACCAAGTTTGAAGTCGCAAATACAACAGAAAATGATGACGGATATGGGGAATCAATATGAGCAGCGTAATGCGAACGATTATATTCGCACAGTTTTCGATGAATTGGAGCCGTTGCTTAATGAATTAACAACTATAGCGTCTCGGAATGGGGGGGGGATCGGTCGAGATGAAGCTCGGGAGGGCCAACGGGGCCCCGGTCATGGGGTTAACGAGCCGCTTTTAAATAAAATGCTTAAAACGAGATTGGCTTTAGCGCGGATCTCTTTAATTCAAAGAGAAATTTCTTTTTTGGAGACAAGGGGTGAGGCGTCAACCCAGTTATTGATCAAAGGAATTAAGCAGAATCTATCTAAACTACACGGGCTTCTTGGGGAACTAAATTTATCAAGAGTGTCTCAAGACGATTATCAGACACTGACCAACATGTTTAAGCAGCTTGGTAATATAAAAAAGAACATTGCTGCCATATCTACAAAAAACTACACTGAAGATATCCCAACAATAGTTGATGAATTAAACAAGCGTGCGTTGTGTGCGTTTGGCATAAATACAGTGCGGGTGGCTCGATATGGTGCGTCTGTGATTGCGGGAGGGTACCTATTTGTAGCCGGGGACGGGCATACACAAGTTCGCGTTGGTGCGCTTGCAGCCGGATTGGGTGTGGGATGGGCGGTTTCATCCGCTTATAAGCGCGTGATTCAACCGAGGAGTATAGTGGATTCCAACGTGGATATCATAAAGGGTTTGGAAGACTCATATAAAAAATCGCGCTCGGGAAATGTGTTGGACACTATTTTTCCGCCCAAAGAATTGCATTGGTTGCTGCTTAATGTTGTGATGAACCTGGCGCCTATGGCTTTAGCGGGATATGTCTATCATGAAATGGGTGAATTTTTGGATTCCTACATGTCACCAGGTAAGAATGATACATCGCCAAGTACCACCACCCCGCCGCCGGGAATTGGCGGGAAAACGCCCCCACCAGCGCTATTCAGTAACCGAACAGAATTCGATTCACCGGTTCACGCAGATAATGGCGGGATGTGGGCTTGGTTGATCATCTCTGGTATGGTCCAGGCTTTAGGAAATATCGTTGAGCAGAACTATAATAATTTGTCAAAAATGAAGGCGCCTGCATGTTCCCAGGGGTTGACTGAGGATGGGGCTTGTTCTCAAGCGAGCCATGATATTTCCACCAGTATTCCAACTCAGCCTGGGTCTCCTCCGCAATCGATATCTTCTGAATCGCGGCATGGTATTTCCATGACGCGTCCATCTTACGCGGGCAATCAGACCGAGTTTCCTAGAAGACATAGTATATAGCGGCTGCAAACAGGTGTCGTATACAATCGATGCAAGTATAGCCCTCCGCATTACGATACCTTAAAAGGAGCACAGTGATTTTGGACACACAATTAATGACATCATCGGCCGATCGGATTGATCGGCCGATTATACCGGCAACCTACGATATACGAATCATTCCAAATGATTTGCCTGCGGATAACGCCTTACAGTCGTCGGCCCAATCCGAGCAATTGATGCGTCTGTGGCAGGCGATTATTGACCAGTGGCCGCAGGGGATGTCGGCGTCGGATCCGGCTATTACCGAACTGGTGTATCGATTAGTGGACACGGGGGTGTTGCCAGATCCCGAATCAAACCCAATCGCATTGACCCAATTTCACGAGTGGATCGCAAGCATGCCAACGATACCGGGGGGCCAGCAGTTGGTAGTAGAGGCAACCCTTCTGACCGCTTGGGCCAATAGCGGGGATGAATCCCCCATACAAACGATTCGCGTTTTTGATACGTGGGACGCGTTTAATCAAGTCGCTCGGTACCTGTACATTGATTATGGGGATACGCATGATGTGTTTTCCGCCGCTAACCATTCGGTGTCTGCGGATATTGCCTTAACGGCACCAACAGTGGATTGCTATTTCCAAGAATGGGATGGTGTGGATGATCCGCCTTCGGTAGATTACACAAATGCGCATACGTATATCGCCATCAATGATGCGGATGCGCAGGCATTGGATGCGTGGGTGAGTACGGTTTTTCCAGACGGGGCAGATCATTTGTCTGACGCCGACATTGTACTGCAATTGATGCAGTCGCTGCAGTCCGACACCTTTTCATATGCACCCGATAATGGGGATGAATGGGTAAGTATGGCCACATTTTTGGATCAACGGCAGGGGGATTGCGAGGAATTTTCGCACGCATTATGGGGTGGGTTGCAGCGGGTATATGATACCTTGCCCGATCGTGAGCGTCCGCACATTCGTGTGATTGCAGGAACAATTACTCAGGACACATTCACATGGGGGCATAGCGTTGTGGCTATTGATATGGCGGGGGGCACGTATATTGCGGATCCAACGGGTGCTGTGGTTAGCACCGTCGCGGATATTCCCAGTCAGGATCAATACAATCAACGGGTTGGGATGACCCCTCTGCTTGCCTACACCGATCAACAAACAACACTTTATGTTTCGCCCCAGGAACTGGATGGGTTTGCCACAGCCTCGGCGGCATTGGGTGCGTTGACATATAGCCGCTTGATTGCGGATGTTATTGCCGGGGAGACGGCGGCTTCTGGGGCAGGAAGCCCAATACGAATTGGGGAGTTATCGAATTCCAGTGCCACTCCTTTGGAAAGCACGTTGAATCAATTTGACCGATTGGCCAACACGCTATTTTCACGAGCCACCACGCCCATTGCAGGGGGCGCGTCCAATGCATCTTCCCCGTATGTCAGTGCCCCTAGCGATAGTTTATTTATTCGAATAGATCATAAAAAAATGCAAGAAGACATGTCCCAATTCTTTTTTATTCAGCATCAATTATCCGCTTTTATGACCGTTATTTTTAGTTTTGCAGATATGGTGTCGAGTATCGCCACCAAATTGGGTGGGGATACGGCGGTTAATACCAGTAAGCAGCGTCAAAAAATGATTCAGGTATTCAATTCAATCAGTAGCGGCATGCAAGAGTCGTTAATGACATTGACGGATTTGATGATCACCTCGGTGGAAAAGCTCAATGATTCCCGGTATCAAATCGCTGTTAATAAGATTGATAGTCATTTGGCCAGTACCGAGGCTCAGCTTGCCAATGGGTATTTGGGGAACCAAGCTCAAATTGATGGGGAGCGCTTAAAGGCCAATTTGTCACAAGACTATTACACTATGTTGGCCGATAATCGCCAGCGAATGCAGCTGGCAACCTTGGATATGCCGCATTTTGGATCGAATATTATGCCGAGTCAATTTCAAACGCTGTTTGTCGACGATTTAAAATTGCAGGATACGGGGATAACGCCACTGCACATTTGGGCGGCATTGTTTGCGAATGGTGTGATTGATCATTTGGGGAACCCCATTCCAAATACGGATTTGTCCAGGATTGATCTTCGTGTAATTGATTATGAAGTGTTTCAACAGGCATTGGATAACCCCGCTATTACAGAGTCACAACGGGCGTTCTTGACTGAAAAAGCATTTTTTTTTGAAAAAAAAATACCTGAAATTTCTGAAGATAATCAAGCGGCGTTGGTTAATAAAATTCGAGGCATCATAACGTCTCATACAAATCAAGCTCAGTTGGGTTATGGTGTATTTTCGGCGAATGATTTAAATACGTCCCAGTATTTGTGGGCGTATTTGGATATGATGGATCAGTCTGATTATGTGCAACCGATTGATATGACGCAAGTAGCTACAGGGACGGTGGATCAAGCCCATAATGTATATGATCAGGCAAGTGTAACGCCATTGGATTTTAATGCGTATGAAACACGAATCTATGGGGATGATCAACCCTCTAGAAAAGTAGATGCGGATCAAATTATGGATGCGTTAATCCAAGATGGTATTTTGGTTTCTGAAAACGGCCGTTGGGCTATTCAGACGGTGCCTGATAGCGATGGGTATTCGGGGCATTTGGATGTTTTATTTGGAGCTACCCCTCAAGGAAACTTTAATAAAGTGGCGGTTTTGCGATATTTACAATTAAAAAAAGGGGCGACGTCGGTTGTCCCCAGCGAATTAATGCCCTATACAGCTCATCCATTTAATGATTTTATTCAAAAGTATGATTGGGGAGAGGTCAATGTTAGTATTTACAATTATTTAAATAATTCCTCTTCTTTTGATGATTTGACTCCGAATAATTTTGTCTTCATAGATTCCACGCAAGACCGCCAACGCCTATTCACCAATTTAATCGATGCCGGATATATTATTCAGGATTCATACGGTGATTATGTAATAAACAAAAGACCCAACCAAGGCATCATCACAAGCGATCAAATCCAGCAAGCATTAATTGCTGACGGTGTCATCCGCGAGCAATCCTCAGGGGTATACGACATTATTCAAACCAAAGCCCATCCGGAGCTGGACGAATTATTCGAGGATCGTCCGGATTTACGAAATGGGCTTATCACCTATCTGAATCAGAAGAGAACGCCATCGGGCGTCTTGCACTTAACCAATCGCGCGAGTGGGGCTATGGAAAGTGGCTCGGGGTTTCAAGTGGCGGATACCACGATGATAGGCATGGCCCGAAAAAATCTCATCACGATGTCGGTATCGCGCCGCGCCGCGATGACGGTCATGAGTGCGTATATTCAAATCATCGATCGGATTGCTAAAAAATTGGATGAATCATCATCCGCCGCGTCGGCCTATAGTGATTGGCAGCAAACATTAGCGGCCTCGCATATGGGCTTGGCGGAGCGGCAGTTGGCATCCATTCAATCCGACACCATTGGCATGGTGGGCCGCATCAACGATTTGCACAAACATCGACTCAATATTGTCAAGTTATCGGACCCGGTGTTGCGTGGTTTGGATATGGCGTCATCCTGGGCATCAATGGCAGGGTCGGCACTCCTTATGCTGCCCAGTCCGGCGGCTCAAATGGTTGGGATTATTATATCCATGGCGTCGGCATTATTGAGTTTGGCGGATTCGTGGCGGGGGTATCAATTGGAGATGGATTTGGATCAAACCATGGATCCCGGCGATCCAACAGTGATTACGGAATCTACCGATGCGTTGTTCAGCAATGCGATGAATCGGCAGGCGCGGTCGTTTAGCACGGCCGGCACGCAATGGGCAACGATTGACGACATGCCACGATCCGTGGTGGACTATGCCAATGCGCACACGTATTTAAATCCCAACGATCCGGCGGTTCAGGATTTATTGACCACACGTGTGTTTCCCGACGGTATTCCGCCTACAGTGGACGCCATTGTGGCGCAGGTGCATGCGTTTATGGTTAACCAAACCACCTATGAAGCGGATGCCAATGGGGATGATTGGGCCGCGGTTGGGGAGGTTGCAAATCGGCTTTCGGGCGATTGTGAGGATTTATCCAATTTGGAATACAGCCTCTTAACGGCAGCGTTTGCGAAAGCCGGCATTACGGATGCCCAGGTGTCGGCAGAGGCGGGGTATGTGTCCATGGATAGTGGTCGTCAGGGTCATGTATTGGTAACGGTGACGCATAACAATGTCACCAAAGCCCTGGATCCAACACTGGCCTCTGGGGTGCCCATCACTATAGATACATACCGGGATCGCTACGATTTTGATTTGGTATTCACCTACGATCACACCCGTACGGATATCCATAATAGTGAGGCCTTGGGGCTTGCAACGGGTAATTTTATTGGCGATGCTGTGGAATGGATAACCGGGGGGATATCCGCCGGCTTTGATCAATTTTTCTCCGCCATGATGCCCGATCTGGATGATTTAGATACGTTATTTGAGGGCAAATTTAATGTGTCGGCTACCGATGATCCGCAACAGGTGATTAAAACCATTATGGGGGATGTGTTGGATATCATGACCGATTCATTTGGACAGAAATTTTCGGTTAATATTCCCGTCATTGGGGACATTGTTAATTTATTAAAAGGTCCGGCTAGTGACCTTATCGGGATGGTTACCAAGCCGTTGGCCGATGGATTGGTTGATATATCGATTAATCCATTGGCCAATGGCTCGGTTGGCTTTGATTTTTCAGGGGGAATTATGGCCAATGCCAGTCAAAATGTCACCGATTTGGTGGATGGGGCCGTCAATGTGGCAAGCGAATTTAATAATTTTTTAGTAAATATAATCTTTGGAAGCGCGTTTAACCGCGTGGAATGGGGGATTACAGATCCCAATGCGGTTGATACGGCGCAAGCGCTCAATCAAAACATTCATACGATGTTTCAATCCGGCGCGGCGCTTGAGCCCGAATTGCCTGCGGCCAACCCCGCGATTCAGTCCGCATCGCCTATAACGGGGGTATCTATCGATAATAGCAAAACAATTGCCGAATTGCTCACCACGTACAATGCCGCCTTAAACGGATCATCCGGTTTTTTTACAAATCCAGACACATTATTTGCATCGATTGACACAAAAAACAATCGGAAGACCATTGATGCCATGGCGGTGGGGCGCCATAAAGACACCATTCGGTGTATTCAAGAACAGCTGCGTTTTGTGTTTGAAGCCAATAAGATTGTGAGCGATACCATAGCCACGCTGGCCGCACGATTGGGGGATACCGATAAAATCAAGGCCGTCAGTGGGCTACAAAAAATTTTTGAAACCAGTTTTGAATTGGTAGCGGTGGACATGCAGCTATTTGATTATTTATTGAGTCATTATGAGCAGGCCGTTAATCACAATTTGGGGGTCAAAAAAATTCGATTGGAGCGGGAAGTGGATTCATCGGTTAAGACGGGTATGATGCCAATTCTGGTGGGGTTTGCTAAAAGAGGGCAGTTGATTGAGAGTTTGGCAAATGTATCCCAAACGCTGATGCTGTATTACGATACCGTGCAAAAAAATCCGTATTCGGAGCACTATATTGATAATGCCGCATTGGATGGTTGGGTAGCGGCATCGGGGGAGGCGCGATACAATGCCGCCGTTTCGGATGTGTTGGATGATGAGAAAGCGCGTATTCTTCAGCCCATTATTCATTACAGAGAGCAATCGTTCGCGATTTTAAAACAGGCCGCTCAAACACCTCCGCAAAAAACAGGGGTGGAGTTGACAATAAAATGGCTAGGCAAAGCCGATATGGAAGCGGTGGACTACACCCAATTGAATACGTACCGGGATACAATTATCGGTTATGGTCAACGGGCTCTGCTGGCATTGATGCATATTATGGCGATGTATGGGTATGTGGCATCATTGGGGCAATCGTTGCGGAATGATAATGCGGGGTTTGGGGCCGATATTTCGGGGTTAATGGATGTTATTGAGCGTGAGATTAATCATGATTTGGGTGAGCTGGATCGTATTCAGAGTTTGCAAGAGTCATTGGTACGTGCCAACAACCAAAAAGTGGATGCCTTAAAGCGTGTGGAAAAATCGGTTCTCGAAGCCATGTTTATTAGTGGGTATTTGATGAGCAGTATGTTTTCGAGTGCCGTATCCAGCATTGGGGTTATTGCGGTAAAGGCCTTTGCCAATATGTTTCAGGGGATTTTACTCTCGTATAAAAATCGCAATGCAATGACGGACAAGTTGGATACGGACCTGTCAACATTATCCCCCATGGAACGGCGACTATTGCGGCGATCCGGTGCGGTGACCGATAGTGACGATTCTATGGATGTATCCGTCGCGCTGATTCGCAATGATTACAACAACTCGGCGGGCTCATCCGCTTTGGGAATGGGGTATCAAAGCGTCAATTGGCTTGAGCAGGCCAACCAGTCGATTCACATTAAGCAGTTTATGAGTGCCTGGCGTGCGCTCTTAAAAGCCAAGCAATCCGAAGCCGATGGTATTCAGCGGTTGGTTACCGATTCGCTGGGGGGCGTTAGTGCCTCAACGGCGTACGCGGCCACATTATCGGCACAAGTCGGGCTCATGAAAACCGGATTGTCTAAAAATATGAACAATCGCTTTTCGTTGGCGGAACAAATGGTGGGGGTGTCCAACAGCTTTCAACGGGAGCGGTTTGAGACCTTGCAGCAATCCATCAAATTGATGGGGGTGCGCAGTTTAAAGGCGGGGTATAATCGGTGGCATGCGCGTCAAAAAACCCAATTTGGCGGGGCCTCTGTGCCCAAGCCAGTGGACTGGGGGGTTCGTATATCCATTGAATTTTTTGAAGATATATTTCGGTTGATTGTGGGCGGATGGCGCCAATTGGTTATGGTCGGACAAAAAGAAGCGGTTGAACAAGAGGGGGATGAGGCCGCGGCTGAAACCGAAAAAGCCCTTCGGCGATCGGGTGGAGGCAATGCATTTTATGCCAATGAGGCCACCCTGTATTCAGCCGCTGCCGCCAATGCCGCGAGTAAGGCCGGCGCGGATGTGATTCAACAAATGGGGTACTATAACGGTTTTTTTACTAAAATAATAAACAATCTTTTGGATGTCTGGAAGTCAGCCGCGCAAAATCAGGGGCGAAAGGATGTTCAAGGGACCGAGCGACTGCATGAAGAGTCGTATAAATTGGGGGTAGCTTTGGCCAGTAAGGATCCCGATGCCGCCCAAAAAGCACAGACGAGTTTGCAGAATCTATCGGCTTTTTTACGGGATGGCCGACATGTGGCCGAGCCACCCCTAAAGACGCAGGCATCACGGACGGTTATGGTGGGGGCTCAGTCGTTGGGGCGATCCATAATCGGCATGTTTTTTCGAGGCAAGCAAAAAGGATTTGGGGGGGATACCCAGGGATTAACCGCGTCCACGACGGTGTGGGATTCGATTGAGCAAACCCGAAAGCAGCTCATCAAATTGGGCGGGGTGGATTTATTGCCCGAATTTGATCGGAGTGTGATGGCATTAAAACAGGATACGGAAGCCTTGGCGGCGGCCGTCCAAGCGCCTACTCAAGAAGCAGCAAGTAATGCCCCCAACGCCCCACCCGCCATAGATAACGAGGCTATTGGTAGTCAATTGAAATTGGTGCAGCGTATATCGGCGTCATTCAATACCTTAGCTGTTTTAAGTGATCAGGTGGATAATTATCGAAACGAGCGTTCCGAAATCATGCAAAAATTGGATAGTATTCGCCATCCGCAGCGGGTACCCTTGTCGCAGTTGGCGCAATCGATTGAGCGATTTGCCATGCAGGGATCGGTGGGTATGATTATGCGCTTAAATCCGTACCTGGATGACGCATCGGTACATAACCAGGCAGAGATCATTGCGACGATGCAGTGGGTACAGGAGCAGGCGGCAAAAAGTCCGCAGCGGGTGTATCGGGACATTGGGGACTGTATGACCAAGATGAGTAACATGCCATCAACAAAAGATACCATTAATGCGTTTTTTGAAATGTCGTTGCGGCCATTGTCGGGGGACCGGGACCCCATTGGTCAATCCTATCGGGATTTGGCCATGGATGTTTTGGCGGCCAAAGATCGGGGTATGGCATCCACACTCGCGTTGATTGAGCGGGTTAGTCAAAAGGCGGACGGCGATCCGTCGACATGGTTGATTAATGCTGGGGATGGCGTGTTGGATAGGGCCATCAATATGGGAAATAGTGTGGGGGCCAAACGATTGCTGCATACCAAATCCCATGCCAATCGGATCGCTCGTGCCATCACGAATCCGGATGATGCCCGCGCATACGCCCGTGTATTTGCGCAAACCAAAAACGCCGATTCGTTTTGGACCCCCGCAACCCTGGAAGGAACCGGTATCCGGGATATGTCATCATCGGCACGTTGGTTAGCCACGGGGTATGATCGCCGATTTGCGACTATTGTAACAACGGCCGTCAATGCCATTAAGGACGCACCCAATTCCGATAACAAACGGCGACAGATTCGGGGTCTTTTAGCATTTGCAGATGGGTTGCTAGGGGCCGGGGATGATCGTGGCAACGAGGTGTTGGATGCCCTTGCACTGTCTTTGCGACAGCCTGTGCCTGTGCCGCCCGCACACGATGGGCAACTGAATGTATTTCATCGACGCGGTCAGGTTCGGAGACTGCCGACCATTGGCCCGGATAGCCTAAATCCCGCCGATTTGACGGGGTTGAGCGAAGCGTGTTTGCGTCGTTTAGCAGACATTGCGCCATACGTGGTTGAAACGTATCGCGACACCCTCACGGAGTCGGTGACGGCGAACCTAGCGGTGATTCCCCAATTGGATTATGCCAAAGCGACACAGATATCGGACAAACAGGTGTATCAGGCATTGGCGTGGGCGAGCAATCATCCAAATTCCGTACCACAGGGCTGGTTCAACACACTATACGTGCGATTTCCAGACGTTGTTACGGGCATCCTTGAGCATTTTCCCACCGAAACCAAAAAGTGGCTAGCGAACCAATTTGTCGCGAATATTGCATTGCCGACACCCACCCACAAATTGCAGTGGCTGTTGTATCATTCGGGGGATGCGAAACAGGCAGCCGCTGCCCTAAGTGATCAGGATATTATCTGGTCGGATATCCGATGGCCGCAGTCTTTTTCGGATCAAAATGCCCCCATATGGGGGGCGTTGGTTGAGAATCAGCTATTGATTAGCTCCCTTGATGAGCGACAAACCATATGCCAAGTCGTTCCCGGCGTGATTTTACAGGCGGC